>JAFAHI010000714.1 GCA_019237325.1 Verrucomicrobiota bacterium
TGCACGAGTTTCGTATTTTTGCGTGCTACCAATACCAGACGCTGCCCCTGTGAACCAAAGCCCGGAGATTTCCATCATTGTCCCGGTCTACAATGAGGCCGCCAGCTTGCCGCAGCTTCAAGCCGAGCTCTTTTCGGTGATGCGGGATTACGATCATGAGATTGTATTTGTTGATGACGGTTCTACCGATGATTCAGTCAAACAAATCCAAAGGTCACCTCGCATTCGCTTACTCCAGTTTGTGAAGAATTGCGGCCAGAGCACTGCCATTTACGCCGGATTAGCCATGGCGCGCGGCCGCGTCCTTGTACTCCTTGATAGCGACCTGCAAAACGACCCGAATGATATTCCGCGATTGCTGGAAGAAATCGAAAAAGGGGCGGATCTCGTTTGCGGTTACCGAGCTAAACGTCAGGATAGTTGGTTCAAAAAGTTCCAAAGTACCGTCGCTAACCGAATCCGGAGCCGATTTACTAAAGACGGAGTACGCGATACCGGCTGCACCTTAAAGGCGATGCGGCGAGAATGCCGAGAAGCGTTGATTCCATTCTACGGCATGCACCGATTCTTGCCCGCGTTGATCAAGGGGATGGGCTATAAGCTGGTAGAAATCCCCGTCAATCATCGGCCCCGACGCCACGGCGCGAGCAAATACACTTTCGGAAACCGCGCCCTGCGGGCGACCATCGACATGTTCGGAGTCCGCTGGCTTTTATCTCGACAGATTAGAATACGCCTCAAAGACTCTGAATTAGAGGAAAGCCGTGGCGAAAAACGAGACTGAATTGGCGGCCTCGCCGCTTCCGGTAGACCTCGCGATGCGCTGGTCTGTCGGTGTCAGCTTCGGGATGGTTCTGATCAAATTCGGCGGATTTTTACTGACCAACTCCGCGGCGGTTTTGAGCGATGCCGCCGAATCGGTTGTCCACATCGTGGGTGTGCTGTTCGCGGCTTATAGTCTCCGCTTTTCCCACAAGCCCGCCGATGAGACCCATCGCTACGGTCACGCCAAGATCGGCTTCTTCTCGGCTGGCGTCGAAGGGACGATGATCGTAATGGCGGCGCTTTTCATTTACGCCGAGTCTATTCGCAAACTCGTAC
Source organism: Verrucomicrobiota bacterium (assembly GCA_019237325.1). Lineage (GTDB taxonomy): Bacteria > Verrucomicrobiota > Verrucomicrobiia > Chthoniobacterales > JAFAMB01 > JAFAVN01. The sequence continues at coordinate 1,102 of JAFAHI010000714.1, forward strand.
ATCCCGAACCGCTGACGAACTTGTCCGAAGGCATGGTACTCAGCAGTATCGCCGCGGCCGGTAATGGGATCCTCGGCCTTTATTTACTCGGCTCGGCCAAGAAGCATCACTCCTTGATCTTGGAAGCGAATGGCAAGCACACGTTAGCCGATTGTTGGACTAGCCTTGCCGTACTCGCTACTTTGTTTCTCGCGGGCATCCTTCATTGGACGCCGCTGGATCCGGTCATCGGCATCCTGGTAGCGACTAACCTCGTTTATACCGGCATTCGCTTAGTCCAGTCCAGCTTTTCTGGGCTAATGGATGAGGCTGATCCAAAGGTGCAAAAATTCATCACTGAAATCCTGGATCGAGAAACCGAGCGCCGGCATGTTTCGTATCATAATCTCCGGCACCGTAATTTGGGCGACACGCAGTGGGTGGAATTTCACCTGGTATTCCCCGCCGGGGTGTTACTAAGCGACGCTCATCGCATCGCGACCGAGATTGAAGAAGTGCTAGGTCGCCAAGTCACTCCGAAAGCCAAAGTCACCACGCACCTCGAAAGTGCCCTCGACCATCATATATTGCACCAAGAGGGAGACTAGCCGGCCTCGCCTTAGGCTCGGCCGGCAAAGCGAATAGCAGATAGCGAATGTTGTTGGGGCACCAGCGACGACAAATTTGGCGGGGCGAGGCTCCCGAACGAACCACACTGTGAACAGCGATGCGGATTGGTGACTATCGCTGGGGCTCCCCGGCCGAAAAACCCGCCGAGCCACGACCCCTGACGTGGCCATCACTCAGCGCGAGGTTCGGATCGCGACGGGCAAGGCCGTTCGGGAGCCTCGCCCACCAAATTTGCGGTGTGCCCAATCGGCGGGCACACCGATCCGTGATCGATCGACGCCGTCGGCGCCGACCTCTCACTTCTCACGTCTCACCTCTCACTAATCACTTTTTAGCGATCGCCGCTTGCGCTGCGGCCAAACGCGCGACCGGTAAGCGAAACGGGCTGCAACTGACGTAATCAAGGCCGAGATGGTGACAGAACTTGACGCTTTCCGGGTCACCGCCGTGTTCACCACAAATACCCAGCTTGATATCCGGGCGGGTCTTGCGCCCTTGATCGCGCGCGATTTCCATCAGCTTGCCGACACCGCCTAGGTCAATCGTGGCAAACGGATTATTCTTCACGATCTCTAGCTCTTGATAATGCGGGAGGAAACTGCCCGAATCATCCCGGCTCATACCCAGCGTGGTCTGTGTCAGGTCGTTCGTGCCGAAGCTAAAGAATTCTGCATCTTTGGCGATTTCATCCGCCACGACTGCTCCTCGCGGAATCTCGATCATGGTGCCTACGAGATAGTTCAACTTCACTTTGTTCTGCTTCGACACTTCGGCGGCAACGCGATGAACAATCTCCAGCTGAACCGTCAGCTCTTTCGGAAAACCAACCAGCGGTATCATGACTTCCGGTTTAACCTTAACACCGGATTTCTGCACCTCAGCTGCAGCTTGGAAGATTGCTCGCGCCTGCATCTCAGTGACTTCAGGGAAACTGATTCCGAGCCGGCATCCGCGATGTCCAAGCATCGGGTTGAACTCGTCCAGCTCAGCGACTCGACGAGCGATTCGCTCCGCCGAGACACCCAATTTTTTGGCCAGATCCTCTTGTTGCGCGGGAGCGTGCGGCAAGAATTCGTGTAAAGGCGGATCCAAAAGACGAATCGTTGCCGGTAGACCGTTTAACTCGCGGAAGATGCCGACAAAGTCTTCCTTCTGGTAAGGCAACAGTTTGTCCACGGCAGCTTTTCGCTCGTCCAACGTCTCCGCCAGGATCATTTCGCGCATGGCGTCGATCCGGTCTCCTTCGAAGAACATGTGCTCGGTCCGGCAAAGTCCGATTCCTTTCGCTCCAAAAGCGATCGCAGTCGCAACTTGTTCAGGCGTATCGGCGTTGGTTCGGACATCAAGCTTCCGCAGTTTGTCCGCCCATCCCATTAGAGAAGAGAACTCCTGATAAACCTGGCTCTTCTTAGGATCGAGCTTCTTTTCAACGAGGACTTGTACGACTTCGGAGGCCGCAGTTTTCACTTCGCCGGCGTAGACTTCGCCCGCCGTACCGTCGATCGAGATGAAATCTCCCTGCTTGAGGGTCACATCGCCGGCAGTCAAAGTTTGAGCCGAGTAATCGATCTGCAACGCGGACGCGCCGCACACGCAGACTTTCCCCATCTGCCGAGCAACCAGAGCGGCATGCGAGGAGACACCGCCTCGCGCCGTCAGGATCCCTTCGGCCGCGATCATTCCACGCAAATCCTCAGGGGAGGTTTCGATGCGTGCCAAGACAACTGGCTCGCCTTTGTGCGCCAGATCAACCGCGTCCTTGGCGTTGAATACCAAGCGTCCGGTCGCCGCACCAGGACCAGCCGGAAGACCGGCAGCGATTTTCTTGGCTTGCTTGACGCTGTTCCGATCGAAAATCGGCGCCAATAAGTGTGAGAGTGCGTCGGCCGGAATGCGAGCTACGGCGTCCTCTTTCTTAATTAGTTTTTCCGCCACCATGTCGGTAGCAATGCGGACAGCAGCAAACCCGGTGCGTTTGCCGTTTCGGGTTTGTAAGATGTAAAGTTTGTTTTCTTCGACCGTGAATTCGAGGTCTTGCATATCCCGGAAGTGCTCCTCCAGGGTGCTGCGGACTTTGAGCAGCTCTTTGTAAGCGGCCGGCATTTCCTTAGCCAAATGCGCCACCGGATGTGGCGTCCGCACCCCGGCAACGACGTCTTCACCCTGCGCATTGATCAGGTATTCACCGTAAAAGATCTTTTCGCCGGTGGCTGGGTCCCGAGTAAACGCGACGCCCGTGGCACTGCTTTCACCGCGATTTCCGAATACCATCGTCTGCACATTCACCGCAGTTCCCCACTCGTGCGGAATCCCGTATTTTCGGCGGTAAACGATTGCGCGGTCGTTGTTCCAGGAACCGAACACGGCGCCGATTGAACCCCAAAGCTGCTGTTGTGGATCCTGGGGGAAAGCCTTGCCGGTGCGTACTTTAATTAATTGCTTAAAGCGTTCGACCAAAGTCTGGAGGCCCTCGACCGACAGGTCAGTATCCTTCTCAGCTCCGGCTTCGTGTTTGACCTCTTCGATCACCGTTTCGAACGGCTCATGATCTTCGCCCGGGCGTTTTTGCACACCCATGACGACATCGCCGTACATTTGTAGAAAGCGACGATACGAATCCCAGGCAAAGCGAGGGTTTCCGCTCTTCTCAGCGACGACCTCAACCACTTCGTCATTCATTCCGAGATTCAAAATCGTGTCCATCATGCCCGGCATTGAGTCGCGAGCGCCCGAACGAACCGAGAGCAACAGAGGATTATCCCGATCCCCCAGTTTCTTGCCGACCGATTTCTCGATCTTTTTCAATGAGGAAGCGACCTGATCCTCGAGCTCGGGCGGATACGTTTTCTTGTTGTCGTAGAAGTACGTGCAGACTTCGGTCGTAATCGTAAATCCCGGAGGCACCGGCAGCTCGATGCGAGTCATCTCATGCAGATTGGCTCCTTTTCCTCCGAGCAACGCTTTCATCGAGCCATTGCCGTCCGCTTTGCCATCACCAAAGTAGTAAACGTAGCGTGTCTTCTTTTTGGATGCAGTTTTTGCAGCCGCTTTCTTGCTCGAGCGCTGCTCTTTCTGAGCGGTCCTTTTCTTGAGTTTTCTTGCCATAAAAAGATTAGGGGTCGGTGACGAACACAGACTGACGCGGGGCCGTTCCTCGCCGCCAGAACGGTCAAACTAACGA
>JAFAHI010000007.1 GCA_019237325.1 Verrucomicrobiota bacterium
AAGCGCTGGAAGAGAAAGAGTCGTAAAGAATTAGTCAAAGACCAATGGATCTCGCTTTATGCGGATGAGTGCGAGCTGCCGGGTGGTCATGTCGTCGCCCCTTTTTATGTTCTCGAAGAAAAGGACTGGGTTCACATCGTCGCCCTCGACGCCGATGGTGCGATCTTGCTAACCCGCCTGTACCGTTACCCAGCTGACTGGCTCGGTTGGGAGTTGCCTTGCGGCGGCATCGATCCTGGCGAGGATCCCCTTAGCGCCGCCAAACGGGAACTTAGGGAGGAAACAGGATACGTTGCTGCTCAGTGGCAGCAGATTGGTGGACCTTTATATCCCAACCCGGCTCGACAGACCAATCGAGTTTACACCTTCTTTGCTACGGACCTGACAAAAGCAGGACCACAATCGATGGATGTCACTGAGGATATTGAGTTCGAGTTTGTATCTCCAATGGAACTAATGAACCGTATGGCGAAAGGCGAGTTTCGCCACGCGCTCCATGTTGCCTGCTTTTTCTTGGCAGCAGACGCAGTGGGGATACGGCACCGAGCGGAATGACTGAGTGATCCGTCTGCTACCGCTTCGCGGTAACAACCGCCGACTTCGCAGGTACAAATCGGAGAGCCAAGATACCAGAAGAACGTAATCCGGAATAAACGAGCCCAAACCGGCTCTCACGGTCATGAGGTCCATATGATCGGTCCGCTTGAGATTCAAGTTCGGTTGGCTAATCAGAGAGACATCGACGCGGTAAGCGCTCTGCTCGAGGCGCAACTCCGCGAACATCAAATGACTCCTCCGGCGGCGGCTCTGCGAGCGTCGATTCGCGCCGTAATTGATGATCCACGCTACGGTTTCATTTTGCTGGCAGCTGGCCCGGATAGTGTTGCCGTCGGTGTCGCGTACGCGAGTTCGTTGCTGAGTTTTGAGCACGGCGGCGTTAGCGGTTGGGTAGAGGAGCTGTATGTAACTCCGGCCCGGCGAGGTCAAGGAATCGGTTCGCGCCTCGTAGAAAGGGTTATTACCATCGCAAAAGAATTGGGCTGGCGCGCACTTGACCTTGAGGTCGATACCAATCACGAACGGGCAATCGCCTTGTACCGACGACACCATTTTCTTCCGCATTCCCGGAGCCGGTTTTACCTGACGCTTACAGAGATTTTCTAACACGGGGCTACGAAGGGAAGAGTTACTAAACGGTGCAACAGATGCAATCGAGATAGGCCGTGGCGCGCAGTGACCTGGCCGTTACCGCGAAGCGGTTATAGAATAGCCCAGGGTTTCAACCCCTGGGTTGCTGCGTAATCAAAATCGCCCTGAAAGTGGCGGCCGAAAGAAAGTGCGGCAACGATACGGCACACCGAACCTAGAATCGCGCGGTTATTCGGGTGCCACTTTCAGGGCACTGCACGTTACACGTATAACCCAGGGCTAGACCCCTGGGCTTATTCTGTTAGACCATTTCATGGTCAGAAGCCGAGGGCGGTAAATGCACCACTCTGTTACTCCACTACTCCAGCGTTTTAGAGCGTCGTTCTTCCTTGCATCGACCGAATCAAACGATCAAGTGCGGCTTCGTAGTCTCGTCTCCAGCGATTGCTTCGGACCGTATCTGAAGCGACCAGTAAGGAGCTGATAATCAACCAGATCAAATCGAGCAAAATTCCCGTTTGTGGTACCAGCAGCAGCGCCACGCCGACACCGACAATCAGGCAGTAGCCAAAGACACCTTCTCCCAACATCAACCTCGGCCGGCGTCGCCACATCCATTCTGCGCGAATATGCTCAGTCGGGTCGACCGCCGGAGAACCAAGTAATTCCTGTAATCGCGCCGGAGCGACGTCGGGGAACCTCCACTCGTTTTCCCTGTTAAAATCCCTCCAGAACTTGGTCCACATGATGACTCGCTTATCTGTCGTTTAGTTTACGCTTTTAATTCGTCGTTTGGAAGCTTCTCTATCCTGGTTTCCGGGTTGTCGGGGCGGTAGGACGTGCTCTTTCGTCCTTGTTGAGCACCCCTCTTTCCTTTCGTGCGTTCAAACACGTCGGCCCCCGTTCCCCCCAAAAGTCTAAAACATGCGGTTACCGCTTTGTAAGATCATTTCCTGGGCGAAACCGCTGTGAACAATGGAATCAGCCCTTCCAGCATGGTCGGATGTGTAAATATCGTGTCCCTCAAAGCGGTGTAAGGCAGACCTGCCGACATCGCGACTTGCACCGTGGCGATAATTTCTCCTGCCTCCATTCCCAACGCAGTGAAACCAAGAATGCGATCGCTCTCAGTATCGATCAGGGCCTTCAAGAATCCTCGCGTTTCCGATACCGTGCGGGTACGCAAGACTGCGATAATTGGGATTTTAGTTAGCCGGTAAGCGATTCCGCGTTCCTTCGCCTCGAGTTCGCTCAGACCGATGCGAGCGAGCTCGGGATCGGTGAACATGCAGAATGGCACCTGGCGTCCCGTCGTGACTCGGTGGCCGCCCGCGAGGTTATCGGTGACGACGCGGTAGTCATCAAAAGCGATATGAGTAAAGTGCGGACTGCCCGCACAATCTCCAACTGCCCAGACTCCGGGAGCGGTCGTTTGTAAGCATTCATTCACCTTCACGTGGCCGTTAGCGGTGGTTTCGGCCCCGGCAAGCTCCAGACCAATATTCTGAGTGTTAGGGGTGCGCCCGCTTGCCACCAGAATATGGGTCCCTTCCAACTGCACCTTCTCACCGTCCCGCACTGCGTGAATTTTTACCCGGTCACCAGACTTTCCTTCGATATTGTTGATCGTGGCGCTGGTGACAATCTCGATGCCTTCGTCGCGAAAGATTTCGCTTAAGAGATCTGTAACGTCCGAGTCTTCGCGGTGAGCCAGACGGGAATTTCGTTCGATGATGGTCACTTTGCTGCCGAACCGACGCATGGCCTGAGCTAATTCGAGACCGATGTAACCACCTCCAATAATCAAGAGATGCTCGGGAAGATGATCCAGATCGAGAGCCTCAACATGAGTCAACGGCCTCGACTCGATGAGCCCGGGGATCGGTGCGACCGTTGCGCGTGATCCTGTACTGATCACCACGTTTTCTCCCAGCAAGGCACGGGTGCCGCCGTCCGGAAGAGCGACCTCTATCGTTTTGGGTCCAGTAAAACGCCCGGACCCGATCAATAGTTCTGCGCCGCTCCCTTTAAAATTGGCCAGGTGCATTTCAACCAGGCCATCGACCATCTTTCGCTTGTGGTCGCGTACGCCAGTCATGTCGATCTGCCAGTTATCTTTCGTGATGCCGAATTCTTCGCTCCGGGCGAAGTAGGAGGCGACTTTGGCGCTATGGATAATGTTCTTGCTCGGAAGACAAGCGATGTTCGGGCAGGAACCTCCGATATACTTTCGTTCTACCACGACCGCTCGCTTTCCTTTTCTGGCCTGAGTCCAGGCAACATATTTGCCGGCTTCACCGCTACCTAGGACTACGACATCGTGCTGTTCTGGGGTTGGCATAGGGTTTCGTTTTAAACACTCTGATTGCCTTTCATATCCTCGTCCTCAAAAGGGGCAAAGTAATCAGTAATCAGTGGCTAAGCTACGGGTTCGCTCTGTCTACTGGTTCTAGATTTTGAGTTGGAGGTTGTGAAAGGTAACCTATGAAAGAGCAGCTTACAGGTTGCTGATAATGGTTTGGATTTCTCCGTCGGTGACGTGTCCAAACGAAGAACGATACCAAGCGAGTTCGGCTTCCAATTCAGCAACCCGGATTCTGAGCGCTTGGGTGCGTTCTGCCAGATCAACCGCCGTGTAGCGGGGCATCATGTCCCGCGAAATCCAGCTAGTTTCTTCAGGTGCTGGCAGGATCTGTAGAAATTTTTCGGTCATAGCTGGGATCCTGTCTTTTCTGTCATTCAATTATTATGACGCCGCAGGCTGGCTTCACTTGCGCTTCAAAGAATCGATAAAAAGAAGGGCTCGCCCCTGTAATGCCAGCATCTGCATTTCGTGCTGGGTCGGCCGATACTCGAAGGCTTCCTGATCGAGATAATAGTCACCAATGTCGGCTTGCGTGTGCAGGAAATCATCCCATTCTTCGCTCGACTTATCGTCACTTTCGTACATCTGAATGCTCCAATTTCTTGTATTGAGCCTCGATAGATCAGGTTGCGTGCCATCTCCTTGCATCAGTTGTAACTGGTTTGCTATAAACAAGTTACGACTTGCATGTGCTGGGAATGTATTCGGTACGAGAATTCAGACTTACGGTTTTCCGTGCGCTCATTTTGACACCGAAACAGATCGAGTTCATTTCCGATTCGTTAAACGGCGAAGTGTTTCATTTTCTTGGCGGATGCCTGACGCTATAAAGATTTGGCTCCTACGGAGCTACTGTTCTTATCCGCTTCTAACCGTTTGGTATGATTGACGAACTATGAGTCCTAACGGAAACTAGTCGCGTCGTAAGACACCACGAGTGCTGCTGCTCAGCGCGAGTCCCCGCAATGGCTCAAGTGTCAAGAAACGTTCTGGAGACCCTTTGGGACGACGGGAATTTTGTACTATCTCGATGCATAATTGCTGGAGAAAGGTCTCCGGTCTTGGCATTGGCGCCGTCTTCGAAAAGGCCCGCGCGGTGGATTGTCGAAAAGCTTGAGCGTACTTACGCGCTGCGGGAGACGTTAGGCCCGACGGCGGTGCCTCGAGTTCTCGGCCTCGGCCAGGAAGGTGACTTGCAGGCTCTGTTGTTTGAGGACCCGGGAGGCAATCTGTTAGCCAGTCTCCTAGGGCAGCCGTGGGAGCTAACTCAATTCTTGCGAGTATCCGCCGGCACAGCGGCAGCGCTAAGTGGGCTTCATCGACAGGGCCTGATCCTCGGTAATGTAAACCCGGCAAACATCCTGGTTAACTTGTCCAGCGGCCAGGCATGGTTAGTCGGAGCGAACTTCGAATCTCGTCTCGCCCGAGCGCAAGACTTAACGCCATTGGAATCAGCCGGGACATTTGCGTATATGGCACCCGAGCAAACCGGTCGTATCAATCGGCCCGTCGACGCCCGGAGCGATCTTTATTCGTTGGGTGTAACTCTCTACGAGCTGTTGACCGGAACGCTCCCATTTGCGGCAAGTGATCCGATGGAATGGGCTCACGCTCATATCGCCAGGCAACCAGTGCCTCCGTCCGAGCGAGCCGCGGATGTGCCGGAGCAACTCTCGGCTATCGTGTCGAAGCTTCTTAGTAAAACCGCGGAGAGCCGCTATCAATCGGCTGCGGGGCTAGAAGCCGATCTTCGCAGTTGCTTAGCTTCCTGGGAAACAGATCGGAGGATCGACCGATTTCCCCTGGGCGCGAAGGATATCTCCGAACGACTGCTGATTCCCGAAAAGCTCTACGGCAGAGACCAGGAATCTCGAGAGCTGCAAGCAGCCTTCGATCGGATGCTTGATTCCGGCAGACCGGAACTGCTGTTGATCACCGGGTACTCCGGTATCGGCAAATCTTCGGTAGTGACTGAGGTCTGCAAATATTTGTTCTCGCCTCAGGCAATTTTCGCGTCCGGCAAATTCGACCAGTACAAACGCGACATTCCGTACGCGACGCTGGCTCAGGCCCTGCAAAGCATCATCTCCCAAATCTTGAGCAAGAGCGACGCCGAGGTCGCGGATTGGAAGCGAGTTCTGCAAGAAGCAGTTGAGCCGAATGGCGAACTTATTATTAACCTGATCCCTGAGCTGGAATTCATCATTGGCAAGCAGCCGGCTGTTCCCGATCTTGCCCCGCAAGAGGCTCAAGCTCGGTTCCAGATAGTATTTCGCCGATTCTTGGCGGCGTTCGCCGGACCGGAGCACCCGCTCGCTTTATTCCTCGACGACTTGCAATGGGTAGACAACGCAACCCTTGAACTTGTAGAGGATTTAGTATTTGAGCCGGAAATTCGTTATATCCTGCTAATTGGTGCTTACCGTGACAATGAGGTTGGCCCCTCGCATCCGCTGAGCCACATGCTTGCTGGCATGCGCCAGCGCGAATCGAATGTCCACGAAATTGCGTTGAGGCCACTTGCTTTTCACGACGTCGCCGGACTTGTGGCCGACTCGCTTCATTGCAGTCAGGAATCGGCTGAGCCGCTTGCCGAGTTGGTGCATGAGAAAACGGGAGGCAATCCTTTCTTCGTCATCCAATTTTTCACTGCGTTAGCCGAAGAAGGATCGCTGTGGTTCGATCAGGCGAACTACGCCTGGACTTGGGACATGACCCGCCTGCGGGCGAAAGGGTACACGGACAATCTGGGTGAGTTTATGGCAGGCAAACTGCACCGCCTGCCCGAACGCACCCAAGAAGTTTTGGGAGAATTCGCCTGCCTGGGCAACCGGGTAGATCTTGGTGTCCTGACCCGGGTTCGGGAAGAAACCGAAGAAGAGCTGCATGCTGATCTCAGAGAAGCAGCTCAAGCTGGCCTCGTCGTCCGGACGGATACAGGCTATGCTTTTCTTCATGACCGGGTTCATGAAGCTGCTTACGCGTTAATTCCGGAAAGCAAACGGGCAGCAGCTCATCTCCGGATCGGCCGGCTAATGGCATCCCGGGTTGCGCCCACCGAAACGGAAGAAGAAGTCTTCGAGATCGTAAATCAGCTCAACCGTGGCACCACGCTGGTCGAATTAGCGGGTGAACGTGAGCAGATTGCTGAGTTCAATCTCGCTGCGGGTAAGCGGGCGAAGGCGGCGACGGCTTACGCCTCAGCGCTTACCTATCTGATGGTTGGTCGAGCCGTTCTGGATGAGCAGAGTTGGGAGCGACGATATCAGCTTGTCTTCTGCCTCGAGTTTGAGAGGGCTCAGTGCGAGTTTTTGACCGGCCAATTTTCTTTAGCTGAAGAACGGTTATTAATGCTCGGCCAGAAGGCGGCTGGCGTCGTCGATCGGGCAGCGGTGGTTCGAGCACAGATCGATCTCTATGCCAGTTTAGACCAAAGCCAGCGAGCGGTTGAAGCTGGTCTTCAATATTTACGGGGTGTCGGGGTTGCCTGGCCAACGCATCCCACAGATGAAGAGGTGCGCCAGGAATACGACCGGATCTGGCGGCAACTAGGTAGCCGATCCATCGAATCACTCGCAGATCTACCTTCAATCACTGACCCAGTTTGCGGGGCAATGCTGGACGTGCTTACCGCGCTTGAGGAGCCGGCTTACTTCACTGACCAGAATTTACGATGTTTGATTGTAGCGCGGATGGTGAACCTGAGCCTGGAAAACGGCAATAGCGACGGATCGTGTGTTGCCTACGTGCAGCTCGGTTGG
>JAFAHI010000116.1 GCA_019237325.1 Verrucomicrobiota bacterium
GCAGGGTTGTCCTCTATTTTCCGAAGGGCCTCGGGTACACTATCGCCTTCGACCAGCTTCGCGTGACCAAAAATCTTGAGCCGTGCTCGCGCCGGATAATCGATCAAGAACAGGGAGACGTGCGGGTTTTTCAGGATGTTCCCGAACGAGAGGTATTGACGATTCCCTTTGAAATCAGGGAATCCCAACCGGTTATTCTCAAGTACCTTCAAGAAGCCGGGAGGACCTCCCCGATGCTGAATGTAGGGCCACCCGCTTTCGTTAAGTGAAGCCAGAAAGAACGAATCTGTGTCCTCGATGAAAGCGATTTCTTCGGGCCCGAGCTGGTTACTGGTCAGAGGACCGGATTCGAAGCGGGAATAGGCGGAGCGACCGCCCCAGCGTTCCTGCAAATCCTTAACGGCGTCACTGGTAGCGATTTCTAAGTAACGATCGGTCATACAAGATTAGGGAGGGCGCGCGTCCTCGCGCGCCGGGAAGAGATTTTAGGCCTATAGAAGTATTAAAATTCCTGGATGGAGAGCGCGCCTGGCTCCGAGAACAACGGATCGCGAGGACGCGATCCCTCCCGCAAAATAAGGCGCTGCTCATGACCAGATTATACAGACAGATCTGTCTATTTTCAAGAATCTTTTACTAACATGTTACCTTTGACTTTTGTCCGTTTTCGTCTTTTCATGCGTTGACCGGAGTGTCTTTGTTATCGCCAGTTAAAGAGAGCTCGGCCTCTACCCGAAGGCCACGCCAGCGGTTAACCAAGCGGGATCAACTGCTCGAAACCGCTTGGCAGTTGTTTTATCGAAACGGTTATCATGCGACCGGAATTGACCGGATCCTAGCCGATGCCGGGGTCGCCAAGATGACCCTTTACAAACACTTTAGATCGAAGGAAGAACTCATTTTGGCAGTCCTGGAAAAACGCAGCGATCAATTCCACGAATCGTTTTCTCGGTTTATCCGCGCTAAGAAGCGGGCGCCAGAGCGCCAGTTGCTGGCCGCGTTCGATTGGCTGATTACCTGGGTTAGCAGTAAGGAGTTTCGCGGTTGTTTTTTTCAGAAGGCCATGGCCGAGTATCAGGACCTGCATGATCCAATCCATCAAGCCGCCTTGGCGCATAAAGCGACTTTCTATGGGGAGATTCGGCGGCTGGTTGTGGAATCGAGCTTTCCCAACTCGAAAACGTTAGCGGATCAACTCACGCTTCTGGTGGAAGGCGCGATTGTGTACTCGCATGCAACCGGCTCTCCCATGCCGGCGGTCCAGGCCAGGGAAGCAGCCTGGTCTCTGATCAAGAACGCAAGACGCTAGAAGAGCCCGCCTTCGCCAAGCCTACGGCGCGGCCGGCCCTCGCGCCGGGGGAAGCCAAGAAAGGCATCGCGCAGAGGACGCGAAGGACGCAACGTAGGGCGTCGAATCAAGAAAAGGGATAGACCGCAGTGAAAACAGGACGCGTACTCTCGTCACGCGTGCGGAGGGGCGTTGCATTGGGTGTTGTAGCTGACATGCATCTCGCCGCTCGGAAACGGTTTAGCTATTGCGTTCGGATAGACGCGACGCCCCGGGACCGGGGGGCAGGTTCAACACGGTGAGCGTTAAAATTTGAACGCCGAGCCGAGCTCACGTGTGGCAAATCGTTAGGTTCTTCAAACGCACCGTGTGGAAGAGGCGCGGCATTCCAGGGCGTCGCGTCTATTCGAACGAGATAGCTAAAACGTTTCTCGGCGTCGAAACCTCGGCGAGCTAATAGAGCGGAGTGCAACGCCCCTCCGGCTACACGCTAGAACACGCCTCGCCCTGCGGTGCGTCCTTTGCGTCCTCTGCGCGCGAGGCCGGTTGGATTTTCGTTGGCGCGTGGATGGCTTCTCAGCTTGATTGCGGAGAATGTCAGGACCGAAAGAATACCTGGTTATCTCGAGTTCGTTACGACCATCCAGCCGGAGCCGGATCTTGGCCGAATATTTGCGCGAGTATTATGAGAGCCAGCAGGTGAGCTGCGCGTTTCTCGATCTGCGAGCGGTTAACCTACCACTGTGCGACGGCGAAACCGCCTACAGTCATCCTGATGTGGCCAGGTGCGCTAAGCTCATCACGGACGCTCGCGTGATCATCGCGGCTGCGCCGGTTTATAATTTTGATGTCTGCGCCGCCCTAAAAAACTTAATCGAATTAACCGGCGACAGCTGGGAAGACAAAGTGGTCGGCTTTCTTTGTGCGGCGGGCGGGTCCTCGAGTTATATGTCCGTGATGAGCGTAGCCAACAGTCTGATGCTCGATTTTCGTTGCCTGATTATTCCGCGGTTTGTGTATGCAACGCGTAACGATTTTAACGACGAAAAAGTGCCGACTGACGAGATCAAGGGACGGGTCGCCAGACTTGCCCAAGCCAGCCTGGCTACAAAAAATGCTGTGTGACAGAACATGGAGACAACACAACCTTCAGGAATATTATCGCCGGCGGTAACCGCTTTTACCGGACAATTCGAGATTGATGCTGAGCGGACGGTCGCCCATTTTCAATGGCTACTTAAACAGGGCTGCGACGCTCTCGTCGTCTTTGGTACAACCTCGGAAGCAAACTCCCTTTCGGTCACGGAACGAAAAAACTTTCTCGAGTACGCGATCTCCAATGGAATTGATCCGAGAAAGCTACTCCCAGGCACCGGTTGCTGTTCACTGCCGGATTCGGTTGTGCTCAGTAAACACGCTATCGGCTTAGGTTGTCCCGGAGTTTTGATGTTGCCGCCTTTCTATTACAAGGCGGTTTCGGATGAGGGTTTGTTCCGCTATTTCGCCACTCTGATCGAACGGGTGGGCGATGACCGGTTGCGGATCTACCTGTATCATATCCCGCCGATTTCCCAGATCTCGATCAGTTTTGACTTGATAGAAAGGCTAACGACTGAGTTTCCTGGCGTGGTTATCGGGATCAAAGATAGTTCCGGTGACTGGGAGCACACCCGGCAATTGATTGAACGCTTTGCTTCTGGTGGTTTCCGGGTGTTCCCTGGAAGTGAGATGTATCTTTTGCCGGCGCTTCGGGCGGGCGGCAAAGGTTGTATCTCCGCTTTTGCTAATATCAATCCGGGCCTGTTACAGGAGGTGTTTCAAAAGTGGCAGAGGCCGGAAGCAGAAAGCCTGCAGGAAGAAGCTCAGCGCCAGGGACGTGCTCTTCGGAAGTATCCGGTCATACCCGCATTGAAATCGATTTTGGCGGAATCGCGCAATGACCCGGGATGGGAAACTGTCCGGCCGCCGTTAGTGCCGCTTTCTGCGGCACAGCGGGAAGAGTTAATTGCGGAGCTAGGGGCCGCTATGCGCCAATAGCACGTACGGTAGGGACGAGCTCCTGCTCGTCCGAGGTTTGCTCCGTCCGATCTTTCTAGGACATTCGGCCGAGCGGGAGCTCGTCCCTACCGTATCCCGGCTTGGCGCGGTATTTGGCGTAACGAACGCGATGGGAAGCGAAACATTAATTTTCTCCGCTCGAGCCTTTCGGTCGTTCAGGAGCATCTACCAAGGCGGACCTCCTCGCCCTAGTAGAAAAAAACGCTAGATTACGCAGATGGCCACGATTCTCTCGGTCGCCGAGCTTACGCGCCATGTGAGGGATATTCTGGAGAGCCGGCTCGGGGAGGTTTGGGTGGAAGGAGAGATTTCTAATTATCGGAAACAGTCGTCCGGACACCATTACTTCACGTTGAAAGATGACCGGGCGCAATTGGCGTGCGTCATGTTCGCGCGAGCCTATTCGGCACGATCGGGGCTCATCTTAAAAGATGGGATGCAAGTGCAGACTTTTGGCCGGCTGACGGTGTACGAAGCCCGGGGCCAATATCAATTGGTGGTCGAGCTGGTCCAAACAAAAGGGCAAGGGGTGCTCCAGGCCAAGTTCGAGGCCTTGAAACGCAAGCTGCAGGCGGAAGGCTTATTTGATCCGGAACACAAGAAGCCGTTGCCGTCGTTTCCCCGGCGCGTGGCCCTGGTGACATCTCGCTCCGGGGCGGCCTTGCAAGACATGCTAAACATTTTGGAGCGCCGTAGTCCGTGGCTGCGAATCTTGATCTGTCCGGTCCGGGTCCAAGGCGAGGGGGTCGCTGGTGAGATCGCTGAAATGATTCGATATCTTGACCGGCAGCGAGTCTCGCTGGCGATCGATGTGATCATCGTGGCTCGCGGCGGCGGCAGCCTTGAAGACATCTGGGAATTCAATGAGGAGGTGTTAGCTCGGACGATTTACGGGTGCGATCTTCCGATTATTTCTGCCGTGGGTCACGAGATCGATTTCACGATTGCCGATTTTGTGGCGGATCTCAGAGCGCCTACTCCGAGCGCGGCAGCAGAGCTGGTAGCTCCTGCACAAGAAATTTTGCGGAATTCATTGGCTGCTAAACAAGCCGCTCTGGTTCGCTTGGCCAAACAGGCTGTTGAAGTTAGCGCTTTACGCCTGAACCGGCTGAAAGAGGCGAGAGGATTGCTCGACCCAAGAACGCTGATCCAAGATCGGCAACAGAAGATCGATCAGATCGAGGCTCGTCTTCTCCAACTGCTTCGTTGGACGGTCGAACATCATCGGACCCATACGAATCGTCTGGCTTCGTTGCTGCAGGCCTATCGACCGGGGCAAGTTGTGGTTCGCCGGAGAGCTGAGGTAGCCGGAGTGCAAACCAGACTTGAGAACGCTGCTAAGTACCAACTTGAACGAGCGAAACAAAAGTTGGTGTCTCTAGAACGATCGATCTCCTTGCTGGGGCCGCAACAGACGCTGCAGCGGGGGTATTCCATCACCCGGAAAACAAACGGGGAAATCTTGCAGCGGAGCGAGGATGTAAAACCGGGAGACGAGATCCTTACGCGGTTGGCGGAGGGTGAAGTGCGGTCGAGAGTTGAAACAAGCGAGAACTAGTCAGACTCCGGCCTATCGTCTGAAACCTAAAAACTCGTCGTCGACTGCGAGTGAATGGGGTGAGGTAGTCTCGAAGTCTATGCCTTCTTCGAATTCCTAGTCTGTCTTTGTGGCTTTTGCGACCTTGCTGTGAATATCCTCTGCGCCCTTGTGTGATGAAAACCTTCTGTGCTTTTTGTACCTTTTTGGCGGCTTTGCACCGGTTTCGCCCGGTTCCCAGTGCGACCTCACGTTTTCCACTCGGGCTTCAACAGGCCGTTAATAGTTATATCGACGTAATGATCGTGAAGCCATTCACCCTGGCGCAATACGCCCTCTTTCGTGAAACCCGCCCGATCGCAAACCGCCTGGCTCTGGTAGTTATTAATAGCAACCCCGGCCTGGATTCGATTGAGTCCGAGATATTCAAATCCTGCGGTAATGAGAGCCTTAACGGCCGATGTCATGATGCCTCGTCCTGTGTGAGGCTTTGCCAGCCAATAGCCTAGGGTCGCACACCGATTGTTTTTCTGTATCTGATTAAAGGAAACGATTCCGGCGATTTCACGATCGACGACAATCGCATAATGGAATTCCATTCCGACGGCGGCTCGCTCGGAACAGGCATTGATAAATTCTAACTCATGCGAGACGTCGCTCGATTCGCCGACCCACGGTAACCATTCTCGCAGGTATTCGTGGTTCTGGTTTATCAACGAAGAAAATGCCGCAGCATCCTCTTCTTTTACGAGGCGTAATATTACGGAGGGCAGTTCGGTGGGGATATTATGCAGCATAACCGGTCGGGGATATTGTCAAAGCGGAGCATCGCCCGCAACAGACAAGACCGAAACCACGCATCCCGCCGCCAAACTAGTGCGCTACCAATCGAGGACGAGTACGACTAGGCGAGCGGTTGAAAAACGGCTCCGTAGGAGTCGGATCTTTGTAGCTCGCGAAACAAAGAAAACGGGTATAGCTCCGTCAGGAGCGACATATTAATTGGAACTTCCGACAGCAGTTGAAGACGATCGTCGATGTCGCTCCTAACGGAGCTGATGGTTTATAGACGGCCGATAACTACAAAGATTTCGCTCCTCCGGAGCTGGATTCTTTCTACGGACCACGTCGCGGCCACGGATGAGCCGGAGCTCATCCCTTACCGCTTTGCTCGTCCTGCCGGTTCTCGACGTTATATGGGTGCTTTTTGAAGGCAACCACGCCAAGTGGCGGCAGATTGATGCTGATCGAGTGGCTTTGACCTTGCCACGGGATGGCATCTGCGTGGACGCCGCCGAAATTACCGACATTGCTCCCGCCATAGGTTTCGGCGTCCGTATTCAGGATTTCTTCGTACCAACCTTCACCGGCGGCGCCGATCCGATAAGCGTGACGCGGGACTGGGGTAGCGTTGACGGCGAACATGAGGATTGGGCCATCCTGCGCCTTACGAAAATAAGCGACGATGCTACTCTCGGCGTCGTGGAAATCGATCCATTCAAAGCCTTCGTACGAGTCATCCAGTTGCCACAATGCCGGCTCGTTCTTGTAAAGATAATTCAGATGTTGGACGAGACGCCGCAGGCCGTCATGCGTGGGGAACTGTAAGAGATGCCAATCAAGACTGCGGTCATGATTCCATTCCTGCCACTGCCCGAATTCGCCGCCCATGAAAAGCAGCTTCTTCCCTGGATAAGAATACATCCAGGCATAGAACATCCTCAGGTTGGCGAATTTCTGCCAGGGATCCCCCGGCATCTTGTTGAGGAGCGCGCCTTTGCCGTGAACCACTTCGTCATGACTGAGCACCAGGATGAAGTGTTCCTGGAAGGCATAGAGCAAGGAAAACGTGATGTCTCCCTGATGATACTTCCGGTGAACGGGCTCCCGGCTCATGTAGACCAAGAAATCGTGCATCCAGCCCATGTTCCATTTGAACCCAAACCCAAGGCCGCCCAGGTAGGTCGGACGCGAGACTCCCGGCCACGCCGTCGATTCTTCGGCAATGGTCATAATTCCAGGGAATCGTTCGTAGGAGACTTCGTTAAAACGTTTTAAGAAGTAGATTGCGTCTAAGTTTTCGCGGCCGCCGTGGATGTTCGGAATCCAGGCGCCAGGCTGGCGGGAGTAGTCCAAATAAAGCATCGATGCCACTGCATCCACGCGAAGCCCATCGATGTGATATTCGTCCAGCCAGAACAAGGCGTTCCCGATTAGAAAATTTCGGACCTCATTCCGGCCATAATTGAAGATCAACGTCCCCCAATCTTGATGTTCTCCTTGGCGTGGATCGGCGTGTTCGTAGAGATGGGTTCCATCAAACTGAGCTAATCCGTACGCGTCTTTGGGAAAATGGCCTGGCACCCAGTCGAGAATGATTCCGATACCGGCTTGATGGCACCGATCAACGAACTCACGGAATTCGTCCGGGTTTCCGTAGCGACTGGTCGGAGAATAGTACCCGGTCACTTGATATCCCCAAGATCCATCGAACGGATGTTCAGCGACCGGCATCAACTCGATATGAGTGAAGCCCATCTCTTTCACGTACTTGATCAGCCGATCCGAGAATTCGCGATAACTTAAGTAACGGTTGTTTTCTTCCGGAACTCGGGCCCAAGAACCCAGGTGCACCTCATAGACGCTCACCGCTTCTTTGTGCCATTGCCGGGTCCGGCGCGCCTCCATCCACTCACGGTCTGACCACGTGAACCGCTCGAGGTTAAAGACCAAAGAAGCGGTCTGGAGACCATGCTGGCTGTAGAAAGCGTACGGATCACCTTTGAGGACGACCTGACCAAAGCAATTTCGGAGCTCGAACTTGTAATGAGCTTGTTCACCGACACCGGGTATAAAGATCTCCCAGATTCCCGACTCGACCCTTTTACGCAGGGGATGGAGCCGCCCATCCCAACCGTTGAAGTCGCCAACGACGGACACTCGTTGAGCGTTCGGGGCCCAGACTGAGAAAAGAACGCCGGCATGGCCGTTTACTTCCATGAGGTGGGCGCCGAGTTTTCGGTATATCTCGTAGTGGGTACCCTCGCAATACAGATGCATGTCCAGCTCGCCAAGGAGCGGTCCAAAGGAGTAGGGGTCAGCGAGCTGAGTTGTTTCCCCGGCCCAATTGGTTACTTCGAGCAGATAATCAAAACGATCGGTTCGACCGTCTGCAGTGGCTTCGAAAATGCCTTCATCGGCAATTCTCTGGGCAACAAATCTGCTCTTGGGATTGGCCCGGTCTATCACGGTCAGCGTTTTCGCGTCGGGCCGGAAAGCTCGGACCACTTGGTTGCCATTGATCGAGTGGAGGCCAAGGACACCGAATGGGTCGGCGTGCTCCGCTCGGAGTAGTTGGTCTAAGTCGTGGGGAGAGAGCGTAGCATTCATGATAAGCTGCGGAGCAAAGGCTCAATTTTTTCGCGGTAAAGGGTCTGCGCAGAATGGTTCATAAGCAGCCGTTTCCTACTGGCAAAAGCCAGATCCGTTTTTAATGCCTTGGAAATTGTTTCCCCAATATTTCTAGGGGATGACCTCAGGTCAAACTTTACAACGTTGTCAGCTAAGTTCGACCGTAATGGTTCAATATCCGAACAAAAGATGGGCAAACGGAATGCGGCTGCCTCTAAAATCGGCAAACCGAACCCTTCTTGACGGGTAGAGAACAAAAGAGCGTCAGCGGCCAGGTACAGGCTTCGGAGCTGTTGTTCATCCACCTGGAACCGCTCATTTACCCAGATAATGCGATCCGTCATGGCAAGGTCTGCGGCTTGCTGCTTCAAACCTGATAAATGGGCCTCAGCTCCCGCGTTGTATTGGTTGGTGGCTCCCGTGATGAGGAGGTAGGCATCGTGTCCCAGCTCTTTTAGTGCATTGAGGATCTGGATGGCAAAACCCAGGTTTTTACGGGGCAAAATCCGCGTCGGATAAAGGAAAATGGTTGCCTGACTATCGAGCTGGTTGACCAAGGCTTCGACCTCGGGGGTCAATCCCAGGACGGGGGCCTGATCCATCCCATTAGGAATTATCGCCTCTACGCTATGACCGGTTAATTCCTCGAATTCGTTAGCTCGGATTCGAGAGACCGCGATATAGCGAATGCTGGAGTGTTTTTCGCGGATCATGTCCACGGTACTATTTCGTGGCAGCGAATAGTCTTGGTTGCTTGCGGCCAGGTCATGGGTCCAGGCGAGAATTTTCGTCCCGGACTCGGCCAGTTCGATTAGAACCTGAGTTGCCGCCAGGTGGAAGGGCATGGTCATCAGGTTATGCACGATGACGCAATCCATTTTTTGCAAAAGGCGGGTGAATTGCTCTCGAAGTTTTTGTACCAGGGCGAAATACTCGGCTGCAGGATAACCGTTCCAGAGCTCGGCTTGGGCGGCCGTGACCGATGGATTGGCAATATTTAGGTCGTCGAGAACGACGGTCTTGATGTTTGGGCTAAATTGCCGGCCGCTACCGCAGATCACGGATACTTCGTGCCCTGCCTTCGCCATTAACCCTGCTTGTTGGCGGAGAATCACCTCGACCCCACCGACCGTTGGCCACGACGTATAGTGGATTAGCCCGATTTGCATGCAACCCTTTGTAGCCTGCCTGCCTCAAAAATGCGTACGCATTTTTGAGGCAGGCAGGCTATGGCAGCAGATATTCGGCTGCGCCGGAACATTCTGCTGCTGGGAGTCAGCGAGAAAAGGAGTAGCAACAAAGAGACTTGAATCCGGGGCTAACTGCTTTACTTTTCGCCTCCTCCGCAATCGCGGCCTTTGCCAGGGTAGCTCAGTGGTAGAGCAGGGGACTCATAAGCCCTTGGTCGGGAGTTCAACTCTCCCCCCTGG
>JAFAHI010000156.1 GCA_019237325.1 Verrucomicrobiota bacterium
CCCCCCCGCTCGCCGCGGGTGAAATTTGGCGGATCGCTGGCGGGAAAAGATTCCTCGAGTGATTCGTCCAGCTCTTCTTCCAGGTGCCGATCTTTATCTTCGCTTTCCTCGTCAGGTCGATTCGCGCTCATGGTATTCGATCAACTATTCCTCATCCCAACTAATCCTCATCTTTTCGAGTTGCAAGAATCACGCGCAACAACTGGATGATAAGGTCATTTCAGGCTAGATCTTTGGGTGTCCACTCCAAGGCTTCTCTTGAAAAATCTTCTGCAAACAAAGCCAAAGCCAGCCTCAGCAAAATACTCTGCCGCTACCGGGGTATTGAGCTCGGATCGCCTTGGCCGATAGCAAATGTCTGAGCATTCGCAAACGGTACGGGCTCCCCAAGCTCAACGAATCGCTTTTGAGATCGCATTGAAGGTGATCTCCGCCGTGGGGCGGCATCCGGCATTGTGCTTATCCTTACCGTCGCTCTATCTTTTGGTGGTTTATCCGCCCATCTGGAAGGATGTCGATGCGCTGGGACAGCTGATCTGGCAGGCGGGATGGGGCAATATTCTGCATTATCCGCCACTCTATTGTTTTACAGGCAGAATTCCGTTCTGGCTGGGTGATTTCATTCTTGCCCTGCTTAGCGGGCAACCGCTTCCCGGCCTGAACCTTTTCGGGGAACAACATCCGAGTTGGCTGGGGATAGAGCTCTTAATCATCGCTCAACATGCGGGGTTAATCATAGCTTTGACCCTCTTAGTGCGAACGGCGGCACGCAGCGCATTGGGCCGGGGTGCGATAACGATCAGCTTTATCGCTGCCAGTTCTCTGTACGCCCAGCAACAGTGTGCCGGCTCCGAAGCGCCCAGTGTCAGCGCTATCATTTTGCTGACCGTCGCCGGGTTCTGGGTCTATCGAAGCAGCTCGTCCCGCCTGAGATGGATTGTATTCGCGATCGCCCTGTTGGCCGCATTCGGCACCAGGCATATCAACTATTTATTTGTCTTTTGGTTACCGCTGGTGATAGCGGGCCATCTACTTTGGTCCCTCTGGCAACAGCGGCGGATATCGACTCCGGACCTCGCCAAACTTGGCATCGCCATAGTCTGCGGAGGGTTTGCCTTGCTGGCGGATACCCTGATCGTCAGAGTAATGATTGCGCAAGCCGGCGAACAATACCGCACGGACTTAGGCTTCGTTTTGACTGATCGCGTCACGGCGTTTCTCTACAAACTGTCTGATTCCGAGCGCGCCGCGTTAGTCGAGAAACTAGTTGCCGCGGAGCGCGACCCGATCGTCCAAGTGGCGATAAGAGCGGAGGCTAAGCTGGGATCTTCCCACGAAGAACTTGCCAACACGATTCAAGATGCGCTCCGCCAACAAAGGATTCCGCAAAATGCGATTCAAACCCGGAGCGATGTATCGGTTTTCGACGCGGCACTCGCCTATCTCAGGACTCTTCATCCGAAACTGATCGATTTAATTCTCTCTGATTTTCTGCACGGTTATGTTCGGGAAGATAACAGCAAACTTAGCCTGAACCGATTTTTGGCTAATCGAACCGCCGCGCGCATGCGCCAGGAAAATCCGCAACCCTGGCAACCATTGGACCAGCTTCATTCGATCGACAATCAGAAGGCGGCGTCGGCCTTGGTAAACCGCGCAAGCACAGATCCGTACCTGATGTTATGGGGACCAATCCCCATCGCGGTTATGGTGCTAGTGAATCTTGGGCTAACCATCTTGCTCGCACGACGCGGCCAAGGAGGTATTGCCTGGCTAGCGCAAGCATTGCTGATCAGTAGCGCGTTACTCTATTTCGCCAACTGTATCTGCGACTATTTCAACGATCGTTATACCCTGCCGCTCTTGGTCTGTGTAGTGGCGGCGTTTGCGTTGCAAGTTGGGGCGTTGTTAGACGCGCAGGCGAAAATAGTACGCAGCAAGCAGTAAGCAGTAGGCAGTTAACAGCATTGTCCCGAAGGGACATAAGGACTCAGCCCCGGGGTTTTAACCCCGGGTCTCGGTTGCACATTTCGCAGCTCCGTAGGAGCGAAATCTTTATAGCAAGCGTCACAATAAATGCAGAGAGCTCCGTTAGGAGCGGCATCTTGGATGCAAGAATAGCGGTTTGGGACGTTAAGAATCTCTATGTCGCTCCTAACGGAGCTAATCGCGTCTTTTTGTTTCCTTCTATAAATATTTGGCTCCTACGGAGCCAGGTACTGCGTACCTGACCGGCCCTCACTTCTCACCTCTGTTTAGTCGCTCCTGACTCGGCGCCGAGCTCGTAGGCGAAGAAAGAGAACACATCGGTTTCGTTAGCGACTCGTTGATCCAGAGAACTCCCCATGCCATGTCCGAATGAGTTAACTCGGAGCAAGATCGGATTCCCTGGCGCGGCCGCCGCTTGCAAGCGGGCAGTAAACTTAAAGGAATTCCACGGGGCAACCCGTCCGTCATTCAGACCCGCGGTTATCAGGATGGCAGGATATTTTGTGCCGTCGACTACGTGTTGATACGGGGAGTAGGCCAGCAGTGCTTTTAGCTGAGCCGGATCTTTCACGCTGCCGTACTCAGTCGTAAGAAAGGCACCGTTTGGCCAGAACTCGTCCCGCACAGAATCGTAGACCCCGACCTCGGACACGACGGCTCGCATCAAGCTCGGATGTTGGGTAATCATCGCTCCCATCAAGAGCCCACCGTTGCTTCCACCGAGCATCCCGAGCTTGCCGGGCGACGTATAGTGATGATCGAGTAGGTATTGGGCGCATGCGGCAAAATCGTCGAAGCCGTTCTGTTTGTTGGTGAGGTTACCACCCTTGTGCCATTCCTCTCCATATTCACCGCCCCCACGGATACAGGTATCCACAAATATCCCGCCAAGATCATACCAAGCTCGGTCAGTTAATCGGACCCGGGGTATTTCGCTGAGTCCAAACCCGCCGTACCCGTATAGGATCGTCGGATGGCTTCCGTCCAGACTAATCCCTTTCTTATGGACGATATTCAGAGGAATCTTGGTTCCGTCTTTCGAGACCGCGAAATCTCTGGTGACTTCCATATCCGCGAAATTCACGGGTGCCTCGGAGCTAAGCTTCGTGGCCGCCAGTTCGTTGGTTCCAGTGTCATATTTAAACCACTTGGCCAGCTCGGTATAACTCCCGACATCAGCCAAAACCAGATGCTCACCGGCAGCCAACTCCGAAACACTCGAGACTGGCGGGAGCGCTACTGTCTTCTGGTCCGAGCCGTCCAGGCTGTATGAATAAAGGCCGGAAGGTCCACCTTCCAAAGTCTGAACCACTAGTCGATTGGTGGTCACCGCGATGGTTTCGATCACCCGTTCTCCGGCGGGAACCACCGTCTCTGGCTTAGCGTCAGGAGTATCCAAGGTGAACTTCACCACTTTTCCGTGGGGCGCATCCTGCAGCGATATTGCGTAAAAAGTGGGGCCGAACCCGAGTACACCGGTTTTGACTTGGTCTTCGAACTTCGTAATCCGGCGCCAGCTTTTATCCGGCCCATACACGAAGTGGGCATAGTCCCCACCGTCGCCGTTCTGTACGGTCGCGACGATGTAGTCAGAAGTGGCGTTTGACTGGAGCGCTACCTCCCCGATCTTCGGAAACTCTTTCCCGATAGAATAGGTATCCTCAGATTCCGGTGAACCAAGTTTGTGGAAATAAACTTGCATGTAGAAATGCCGGTCTGCGTCCGGCCGTTCATTTTCTCTCGGATACCGAGTATAAAAAACGGCCGCACTGTCCTTGGTCCAAGCCGCGCTTCCGCCACCGGTTGGGAACTGGACATGTTTGATCACATCCGGAAGCTGTTTGCCGGTTTCGACGTCGAAAAAACACAGATCGCCGTCTTCAGTCCCGTTCTTGGAGAGAGATAACGCCACAGTTTTGCCGTCCGGCGACGGCACAAACCAATCGATCGACGTCTTACCGGAAGGATCGATGCTGTTGGGATCGCAGACGGAATTTTCGCTGGCCGGATCATCCGGCGAATTCGCCACCACTAAAAATGGCTGTTGCTTGGCGGGGTCGACTTTCAGCCCAAAAATTTTATTAGCGACCACTTCAATGAGCGCAAGCCTCGGCGGAGTAGAACTGATCAGTTTCTCTATTTGAGCAGCTAATTGGGCACGGCCAGGGAGCGAGTTCAGGAACTTTTGTGATCGCTCATTTTGCTTTTCCGCCCATGCCTTGACTTTCGGATCGCTCAACTGCTCCATCCAGCGATAGTCGTCTTTTACGGTGACACCATCGAAATCGTCTGTGATCGGTTGTTTAGCGGCGGGCGGTGCAGCTTCAACGGAAGGCACTCCGGCGTGACCGGGTGCTGAAAGAAAAAAAGCTGAGCAAGCTAGCCCGAGGGGGACCAAAAATTGTCTCATGGGGACCAAGGATGCACGGCCCAGGCAGGAAAGCAATGTGCGGGTGGGCCGTTTGGCGTTCGGCGTTTGGTGAGGCGAAGCTCCCGAAGAGCCCAGCGATTTTTGTTTTATCTAGAAAATTCTGTTTGAAAAAACGAGGCCGGTCAGTTTCAATGTGGGATCAAATCGAAAGCACTCTGAAACCGGAACCCGATCCATCCCTGTTTGCGACTGCCGAAGATAGAAGGCACCAGATCCTTCGCCTTCTCGAGCACGAAGGTAACGTGAAGGTGGAGAACCTGGCGGAGCGATTTGCGGTTAGCCAGGTCACGATTCGCAAAGATCTTGCCGAACTGGAAGAGCAGGGCCTGCTCCAACGCACTTATGGAGGGGCTGTTTTCTCCCATCGAAGCCGATTCAATATCTCTTTCATCGAGCGAGTGCAGCTAAAAGCCGGCCAGAAAGAAGGGATCGCTCGCGCCGCAATTGAGCACATCCACGAAGGAGATACGATTATTCTGGATGGCGGGACAACGACGCTTTCCTTGGCGGCAGCATTAGTGGGGCGTTTCCGATCCTTATTTGTTATTACCAACTCCGTTCCGGCTTCTTTGGAGCTGGCGCGTGCCGGCTATGAATTGCTATTGGTGGGAGGCCAGGTTCGGAATCATAGCTTAACTTTGATCGGTCCGGTTGCCGTCCGGACCTTGGAGAACTTTCATGCGGACCGGGCCTTTCTCGGAACTTCCGGCACGACACTTACCCACGGACACAGCACACCGAATCCGCTCGACGCAGAGGTCAAGCGAGCGATGATTCGTTCCGCCGACGAGAGTTATGTTCTCACAGATTCCTCCAAGTTCGGGCATGCCTGCCTCGCGACGTATGCCCGGCTGGAAGAGGTTTCGTTGATCATTACTGACTCGAATATCCCGCAGCCTTTTGTCGAAACCTTCAGTAAGCGGGGAGTAGCGTACGAATTAGTTCCGGAGGACACCGGGACTCAGGCTGACGCTGCCGTGGCGGAAGCGGTTTAAGCTTTCGTCCGCCCCTGCTCTCCCCAACCAAACCCCAGTAGCCCCCCATCCTGTTATGCTAAAACTGACTAGTTTGCGCATTGCTTGTTAGGTGATAACGGTGCGGGTAAGTCAACCCTGATTAAGATTCTTTCAGGTGTGCATCGTCCCAGCCGGGGACAGTTTCTCTTCGAAGCGAAATCCATCCAACTCGATTCCCCTCGCCAAGCTTTGGATTTGGGAATCGCGACGGTGTTCCAAGACTTGGCCATGCTGTCATTAATGAGTATCACGCGAAATTTTTTCCTTGGTCGTGAGCCGAAGAAACGCCTTGGTCCGGTCGAAGTATTTGATTCAAAGTATGCCGCCCAGGTAGCAGAAGAAGAGTTGCGAAAAATTGGCATTAATGATCCGGGACGGTGATCAACCCGTGGGCACACTTTCCGGGGGCGAACGCCAAGCCGTAGCGATTGCTCGAGCCGTTTATTTCGGCGCGAAAGTGTTAATTCTAGACGAACCGACATCAGCCCTTGGCGTAAAGGAAGCCGCGGTCGTCCTCAAGTACATCGTCCAGTCCAAACTAAAAGGGATCGGTGTCATTTTCATCACCCACAACGTTCATCACGCATGGGCGGTGGGCGACACTTTCACGGTTCTGAATCGTGGGCGCAGTTACGGCACATTCAAACGAGACCAAACCCATCGCGAGAACCTGCTGCAGATGATGGCAGGCGGTGAGGAGTTGGATGAACTAGCGGTAGAGCTGGACCTGATCTCTAAACGTGAGCCAGGGCAGGCGGGCGAGTTCGAGCATCGGGTGGCGAAGGAGCTTGAGTAGGAAAGACAAGGTGATTGGTGATTAGTGATGGGTGATTGGTGGAAAGCGGCGACGCCGCTCTTAACCAATCACTAATCACCATTCACCAATCACCTTTCACATCCGCTACTCTTCTTCGTCCGCGCGCGTCTGAAACACCGCCGTAATGTTATCAAGCTGCAGCGTCTGTCCTGCCGGTGGCGTATAGCTAAACCGATAGACGGTGTTGTTCACCAGGCTATGCCGAGCGGTGTCGTAAACCATGACATCAGCGATCGTCGTGGATCCTTGCGCCGAATTGACGGGAACAGCGATGAGACCTTTGGTCGCCGTGGCGCGGGCTATTTTGGCGCCTATCTTGGTTGCGGTGTGAATGTCGTCGGAGGTACCATCCCGCTTGGACTGATAAGAAACCGGGTTAGAAAGGACAAAAGTCTTTTCTTTCAACGTTTCAGGCGGGTAATTGGTTTGCTCCGCGTCACGTGTGCCCTGATCAACCAGGTGCCCATTTAACTGTCCATTCAAGGGATCATGTGCACCCAACGGATCGGACGAACAGCCAGCCATGGCAACTACTGCCAAAAAGAACAGACTCCTCATATCGGCCGCCATTGTCCCGAGTGGAACAAATAGAGCAAGCTGATTTCGTGATCAGTACGAAAATAATAGCAGGTTACAGATTGGACATAGCAAATTGCAATTTGGCGTTCGCGCGTGACAGGTGCTGTCCCCAATCACACCAATTTGTCCGGCGTGATCGGCAAGTCGCGAATCCGTTTGCCGGTTGCGTGATAGACGGCATTCGCGATGGCTGCCGGTGCACCGACAATGCCGATTTCGCCCAATCCGCGCGCACCATTATCCGCCATATTGGTGTCCGGCATATCTAAGAATTCGACTACAAAATCCGGAGGAACATCAGTAGAGACAGGAACATGGTACTCTGCCAGGTTGGCATTCACCATCCTGCCGGTAGCCATATCCGGGATGGTGCCCTCCATCAGGGCCATGCCGATGCCAAACGTGATCCCACCCAGCATTTGGCTCCGGGCTAACAGCGGATTCAATACTTTGCCGACATCATACACTCCGACAACTCGCGTAACCCTAACCTCGCCTAAATCAGGGTCGACTTTGACTTCCACAAAAATGGCGCCAAACGAAAAGAACGCGAGCTTCTGGTATGCATCCCCGGGCTTGGCGCTTCCCTCCGCTTCTAACGTCTGGTTACCCGTGTTGGTAAGTAAATCGGAAAAGGAGATAGATTTCGAGGTGTCTTTAGCGCTGCTAATGCGTCCGTCTGTAATAACAATATCGGTCTTCGCTTGACCACTCAACGCAGCTGAAGGGCCATCGACCGCCAGAGAAATCAGCTTATCCCGGAGAGCGGTACAGGCCGCGACTACGGCTGGACCAACACTGGCGGTAAGGACAGATCCGCCGTTAACCGGCGCTGGAGGAAACTGGGTATCACCCAATTCAGACCGGACCCGATCCATCGAGACACCAAGGCTATCAGCGACGAACTGGGTCATCATCGTATAAGTGCCCGTGCCTGACTCGTGGGTCGCGCTCTGCACCACGATAGACCCATCCTTCGAAAGAATAACTTTAGCAGCTGCGGGCTGCTGACGCGCAGGGTAAACCGCGGTGGCCATTCCCAAACCCACCAACCGGCCATCAGGGTCTTTCGTCGAACCCGGTTTTGGATTGCGGGAGGACCAGCCAATTTTGGCGGCGCCCCGGTCATAACATTCCTTTAGATGCTTGCTGGACCAGGGCCGCTGATCGAACTCATCTTTGTCCGCATAATTGCGCATCCGGAACTCGATCGGGTCGATGTTCAGTTTCACGGCCAACTCATCCATCGCCGATTCGAGCGCAAAGAACCCAGGCGCTTCTCCGGGAGCCCGCATTGGGCAGGGTGTGGTAAAATCGAGCTGGACCAAGCGGTGGTTGATCTGAACATTCGGACAAGAGTACACCGACCGGGTTAAACTCCCGCACGGCTCCGTGTACTGATAGATCATGGACGAATGGGTTAACGTCGAATGTTTCAGCGCGGCGAGCTTGCCATTTTCATCCGCCGCCAAACCGATGGTTTGAATAGTTCTCGCGCGCTGCCCCATTGAATCGAACATTTGCGGCCGGCTTAGTACGAGGCGAACCGGCCGGTTGACGATTCGAGCGGCCGCAACGGCTACCAGGAAATAACTCCAGCTAAAGCCTTTTGAACCAAAATGACCTCCGATAAACGGACAGACAATCCTTACGTTCTCAATGGGCAGGCCGAAAGCAGCGGCGACAACCTTTTGGGTAAGATCGACGCCGCGAGTGGAAACGTGCAGCATCAAATGATCGGTTCCATCCCAAACCGCTAAAGCTGCCCCCGGCTCGATCGGGTTATGGTTTTCGATCGGAGTTGAGTACGTTTCGTCGACTAACCGGACTTGCGGCATATTGGCCCAGACCCAGTCGACATCTCCGCGTTTGTCTTGCAGCTTGGTCCTGCCAGCCCACATTCGCGGCTCAATTGCCTGGTCTGCCAGTCCTAACAGGTCCGTGCGCAATTCGCCGGGCTGGTAACGGACCCGGACGAGCGCAGCCGCCTCACGCGCTTGCTCAAACGTCTCTGCGATGACCGCACCCAAATGCTGCCCCTGAAAAAAGACTTGGTCGTCCTGGAAAGGGAGCCGGCTTTCGCCGGGTTCTCCGTTCCCAGTAAGTTCTTCGGGAAGGGCTTGCAATTTCGGCGCGTTCTGGCGAGTCAAAATCGCGATGACACCGGGTGCTTTCTCCGCTTCACTCTGGTCGATCTCGACAACGGTGCCGCTGGCGATGGTGCTTTGGATTAAGCATCCATAGGCCATCCCATCGACCTTGAAATCGGAAGCGTAGACAGCGGTACCGGTAACGGTTAACTTGCCATCAACCCGTTGCCGTGGAGTTCCTAAGACTGCGGGACTCTGTGCCATAAACTTATGTGGAAGCAGCGGCCACAGACAGCGCGCGGATCACGCTCTTTCGGGCCAGAGCAAGCTTGTACTGATTATACCGATAAGCGTGTGCGCCTTGTAACAGTCGATCCGCAACCATATCAAAAGCCGCGTGATCGGGGCTAACCCCTTTGATCAAGATTTCCGCCGCCGGCACCCGCCAAGGCTTGTGCGCTACCCCACCCAATGCGATTCGCGCAGAAGCAATCGATCCATTCTCGATCGTTAAGGCAGCCGCAACGCTTACCAATGCGAAAGCATAAAGTGATCTGTCTCGCACCTTCAGGTAGACAGCATGTTTGGTATCGGCCATCGGTGGTAAATCCACCGCGGTAATTAGCTCATTTGGCTGCAGGGTAGTGTCCAGTTCTGGACGATCGCCAGGTAGACGATGAAATTCGCTAATCGGTATTACCCGTTCACCGCCCGGGCCTAGCACGCGGATCTGAGCATCCAGGACGGCTAACGCGACACTCATATCGCTGGGGTTAGTCGCAATACACTCGTCACTCTGTCCGAGAATCGCGTGCATCCGGTTGTAACCATTGAGCGCACCGCACCCAGAACCCGGCTTGCGTTTGTTGCAGGAAGGAAAAGCCGGATCGTAGAAGTAAGGACACCGGGTTCGCTGCATCAAATTACCACCGACGGTGGCCGCGTTGCGTAGCTGCGGACTAGCGCCTGCCAAGAGTGCCCGGCTAAGAATCGGATACTGGTTCAACACTAGAGAATGCTCTGCTAGGTCTGAGTTTCGAGCGAGCGCTCCGATTCTCAATCCAGTGCCGTCCGGCCTGGGAGCAATATCGGTTAATCCTAATCGACTGATATCAATTACCGTTTCCGGCTGTTCAACCCCCATCTTCCATAGATCAAGAAGGTTAGTGCCACCGGCTAGAAATCGGGCTTTCGGTCGAGTCCGGATCAGATTGAGTGCGGAATCGATATCATTTGGCCGGACGTAGGCAAAGTTGTTCATACTTAGCTTTGGCCTCCTGCCGGCGTTTGCTGACCTATGGGAGTTTGTTTAGGAAGCTCTAGAATGGCCGCGACGATATTTGGATAAGCGCCGCACCGGCAGAGATTGCCGCTCATCCATTCCCGAACCTCGGTTTCGTTGGTGGTGTGTCCTTCGTTTAAGCAGGCTGCTGCCGAACAGAGTTGCCCAGAGGTACAAAAGCCGCATTGGAACGCGTCATGCCGGATAAACGCATCCTGCAAGGGGTTGAGTTGGCCGTCCCGAGCGAGTCCTTCGACCGTGGTGATCTGGTCTCCCTCATGCATCACAGCCAGAGTGAGACACGAATTGATCCTGCGTCCGTTAACCAAAACGGTGCATGCCCCGCATTGGCCATGGTCACATCCTTTCTTGGAACCGGTCAGACCAACAGACTCGCGCAGGAAATCCAGCAATGTGGTCCGAGCCTCGACTTCGATGGGATAAGACGTGCCGTTGACCTGCAACGTCGCAGGAGCACTGGCGGGAGGTGGTGGCGGAAAAGCTGAAGGACTGGGCTTGGGAGGTTCTGCGTTCTTCTCGCCGAGAACCGTTGCCGGTAAAGCCACCGTAACCCCGGCCGACGCAAGCCTTCGCAGAAACGTGCGCCGGCTAGTTGGGCGCAAGTGCTTGAGTAGCTCCTCAAACGCGCCGGAATCAGGAATCGGCTCATCAGGAGGTTGCGCAGCCATTATTATTAATAAAGTTCCACTCTCAAAGGGTTGATGGTCCTATCCTTGGACCGATAAACATATCCTTTTGCCGGGACGGCTTCGTTTCGGCGGTACACTGACCGAGATAATCCGCACCCTGGTGTCGATCCGCTTTATTACTAAATTCACAGGCTTTTCGGAACGCTGCGCCTGGTTGGTTTGGAAATCAAGCGGGAGATGCCCCGAGGCTTCCTGGGGTTAACCCCATAGGCGCCGCTGAATATGGGTCCGCCAATGTGGGCGGTAGGGCGAAAACCCGACTTCGCAAGGCCTACGTCGCGGCCCAATCTTAAGGCGTGACACGATCCACGGCAGGGCCGCGCCAAAGCGTAGCGGCGGCGGGTCTTCGCCCTGCCAGAGTTCGGGTTCGCTTCACTCTACGGTCACGCTTTTTGCGAGATTGCGGGGCTTGTCGACGTCGCATCCGATTTGCACCGCAAGATAATAGGCAAAGAGCTGGAGAGGAACGACCGTCAGAATCGGCGAAACGAAGTCTGGGCATTTCGGAATGTAAATGACGTCATCCGCCAGGCGGGCCAGGTCTTTTTGGCCCTCCGTGGCAACAGCAATCACTTTCCCTTTACGCGCTTTGATCTGCTCGAGAGTGTTGATGTTCTTTTCAAGAACGGCGTCGTTCGGGGCGATGATAATAGAAGGCACCTCCGGGCGAACCAAAGCAATCACCCCATGCTTTAACTCGGCGCTGGGATGGCCTTCCGCAAACCGGTAACTGATTTCCTTGAGTTTCAAAGCCCCCTCGAGCGCGATCGGGTAATTGTACTGTCGGCCAAAGAAGAGGAACCCAGCCGAGTCAGTATACTTTATGGCTAACTCACGAATGATGTCGGCCTCCGCAAGAATTTGCCGGACTTTGTCCGGTAAACTCTCCAAGGCCTGGATGGCCTCTATCCCTTGGGCGCTAGACAAATGCCGTATCCGGCCTAACAAAAGCGCTAAGAGTGCTAAACAAGTAATCTGGGAAGTAAAAGACTTTGTCGCGGCGACTCCGATCTCCGGACCGGCATGCATGTAGACACCCCCATCGCTTTCCCGGGCAATGGTGCTTCCGACATTGTTACAGATCCCCAGTGTACGGTGACCTTTTCGCTTGCTCTCGCGGAGCGCAGCCAAGGTATCGATGGTTTCTCCACTCTGACTGATGGCAAAGACTAAAGTGTCTTTGTTCATCGGCATGTTCCGGTAACGGAACTCACTGGCGAACTCACATTCAGTGGGTAGATGTGCCAGGTTTTCCAACAAGTACTCACCCACCAGCGCCGTGTGGAAGGCCGAACCACAGGCAGTTAACACAATCCGTTCGACCTCGCGCAGCTCTCTCGAGGACATGTTCAGACCCCCGAGCTTCGCCGTGGAATCCTCTGCCGATAGACGCCCCCGCATCGCATCGCGAATCGCGTTGGGTTGCTCAAAGATTTCCTTGAGCATGTAGTGTGGGTACTCTCCCAGATCGGCTTCTTCGCTGGTAAACTCCACTTTGCTGACCTGGAATTTCGCGTCCGTACCGGCCAAAGAGGCGATATCAAAATGGTCGCGTTCAACCGTTACCAGGTCGTAATCGTCTAAATAAACGACATCACGAGTGTGGCCGACGATGGCGCTTACATCGCTAACGATAAAGTTTTGTCCTTTGCCAATACCTAAAATCAACGGGCTGCCTCGCCGAGCAGCTAAGACCACGTCGGGTAAATCCAAATGGAT
>JAFAHI010000240.1 GCA_019237325.1 Verrucomicrobiota bacterium
TTGGGTGTACAGCAGTGGTTCATCAGAACCATCCGGGTGCACGGGCCATTGCAGCGATTTATATCCTTCTAACCTTTCGTAGGTCACACCTGCGAACAGCGGGGTGAGCGAAGCAATTTCATCCATGATTTCTGACGGATGTTGGTACTTCCAGTTCGCTCCTAACCGATTCGCTACCTCCTGAATAATCTGCCAATCCGGTTTGGTGCCAACCATCGGCTCTAACACTTGATAGAGTCGTTGAATTCGCCGCTCGGTGCTTGTGAAAGTTCCTTCCTTTTCCAGGCTCGGTGAAGCCGGCAAAACGACGTCGGCAAACCGGCAGGTCTCCGTGAAAAAGATGTCCTGCATCACAAAGAACTCTAGTTTCTCGAAAGCGCTGCCGACAAGATTTGAGTTGGAATCGACCAAACTCATCTCTTCGCCATAGAGATACATGGCCCGAAGTTTGCCTTCGAGAATCGCGTCCACCATTTCGTGATTATCAAGACCGCGTTCGGATGGTAGCTGCGTATTCCAAACCTTCTCAAAACGGGCACGAATTTCCGGATCCGTAACAGCTTGATAACCGGGGTACCGGTCCGGCATCGCTCCCATGTCCGACGCACCCTGGACGTTGTTATGTCCGCGTAATGGATAAGCGCCAGTGCCCGGCCGCATGTAGTTTCCGGTCACTAACAGCAGATTCGAAATAGCAGTAGAGGTGTCGGACCCGTTTCCGTGCTGGGTTACGCCCATTGCCCAGCAAATGGCAACTTCGTCCGCAGCAGCAACCATCTGGGCTACTTGCTCGAGTGTGGCTTTAGGAATTCCGCAAATCTTTTCCGCGAACTCGAGGGTGAAAGGTTCCAGACTCTGGCGATAGTCGTCGAAATGGTGCACCCACTGTTCGATAAATGTCTTCTTGGCCAAGCCGCGATCGATGATATAGCGGCTAATCGCGGATAACCACACCAGATCGGTACCGGGGCGCGGCTGCAGATGAACATCAGCTCGCCGGGCCATTTCGTTCTTACGCAGATCCGCAACCACCAATTTCTGGCCCCTAAGTTTGCATGCTTGCTTGATCCGCGTGGCCAGAACCGGATGACTCTCGGCGGTGTTAGCTCCCACAATGATCACCAAACCCGCTTTCGCGATGTCTTTAATCGAACCGCTGTCCCCACCGTAACCTACCGTACGAAAGAGCCCCATTGTGGCCGGCGATTGGCAGTACCGCGAGCAATTATCGACATTGTTCGTGCCCATCACTGCCCGGGCAAGTTTTTGCATCAGATAGGCTTCTTCGTTTGTGCACTTGGAAGAGGCAATGAATCCGATGGAGTCGGGTCCATGATCTTTTCTCAACTCGGTCAATTTGGTTCCAATCAGATCCAGCGCCTCTTTCCAGGTCGCTTGGCGGAACCGATCTCCCTCCCGGATCAGCGGTGACGTTAGCCGCTCTTTATCGTTCACAAAGTCCCAGCCGAACTTACCCTTTACGCAGGTCGAGATGCCGTTAGTAGGGCCATCCAGCGGCTCGACCTTTAGAATGTGGCGGTCTTTGGTCCAAACATCGAAACTGCAACCGACGCCGCAGTAGGTGCAAACCGTTTTAGTCCGGTGGATGCGCGACTCGCGCATGCTGCCTTCCACTTCTGAGACCTTAAGAATCGAGCCGTACCCGATCTCGGGCTCGATGCCCTTTACCAAATCGATCATTCCGTTAAGCGCCTTCTGGGGAATCGCGGTCATGTAACCGGCTTCACCCAGCATCGATTTTTCCATCAGCGCATTACATGGGCAGACGGTAACACAGTGCCCACAGGAGACACAGCTCGACTCTCCAATGGTTTTGCCGCCGTCCCAAAGGACGCGCGGGTGCGGATCCTCCCAGCGGATCGATAGCGTCTCGTTGACTTGGAAATTCTGGCAAGCTTCTACGCAGCGCCCGCAGAGGATGCACTGGTCTGGATCATATCGGTAGAACGGGTTGGTATAATCGACCTGGTACGGTTTGGGACGATAAGGGGTTTTTTGATGTTCGACGTGCAACAACCCCGTCGTGTTATGAACCGTGCAGTTGCCGTTATTGTTGTCGCAGACGGTGCAGTAGAGCTGGTGGTTTCCTAAAATCCGATCAAATGCTTCGTTCTGTGCCGCCCTGGCTCTAGCCGATTCTGTAAGAACTTCCATTCCGGCTGAGACCTTGGTTCCGCAAGCTCTGGCCAGCGTCCCGTTGATTTCCACCAAACAGGTATCGCAGGTCTGGATGGGGCCAAGTTGAGGCTGATAACAAACTTGAGGAAGCGTTTTGGTTACGCGGTTAATAACATCAACTAGTCGCTCGCCCTCTGATGCTTCACAGGGTGTACCATTAATCTGAATTTTCATGCCGGCGCTCCAATCCAATCTCGGGCATCACGTGTTCGCAACGAAACGGGGTTGTGATCCCATTGGTCCCATAAGTCCTATGGGTCTCATCCGTTCGCAGTGCTCACGCCTTCTCTCCGTTCCGAGGCGCCCCTTCGCCGTTTCGCCGTTTCGCCCATTCGCCTCTTCACCCTTTCGCACCGATTTGCCGGTCACTTCCCATACAGGCACGGCTGGCCATTCCGATAAAGATCAAGCTCGGATCGAAGTGAATCCGCTAACCCGAAGTTGTTCTGCTCCGTTGCCAACTGCACTGCACGTTGTCCGGTTTCGACGGCTTCAGCGAACTGTCCGTTCTGCGCATAGGCTGCCGCTAGGATGCGCAGGACTCGAGGGTTGGCGCCGCCACTCGCTTGGTTCGCTTCCTCGGCCAGTTTAACTGAGAGCTTTTTTCGAATCATTGATTGAGGCGATGTGGCCAGTGCCCAGGCCAGGTTGGCTTCTGCCCGGACATCATGAGGATTGACTTCGAGCGCCTTCAGATAATGATCGATTGCTTGTTCAAGCTTTCCCTGCTGAAAGAATACGGCGCCAAGATTGTTTTGCGCGTCAGTATGGTTAGGATTGATGGTCAACGTTGACTCGTACTCTGCGATCGCGTGATCGATCTCTCCTCGAGCCAGCAGCGCGTTGGCCAGATTGTAATGGATGCTTGCCTGCGCCGGTTTTAATTCGAGCGCCTTTTGATATATAAGAATCGCTTCGTCGAGATTTCCTTTTTGAAGCAACGCGCTGCCCAGGTTATCCAAGACGCTGGCTTCATCCGGTTTGATCTCGATCGCCTTCGTAAAATGGTCCATCGCATCATCTAGTTGTCCCTTTTTTAGCAGGTATGCGCCGAGGTTATTGTGAGCCATCCAGGCGGTCGGGTTCTTTCTGATGGTCGTCTGCCAGAGGGTTTCGACGTTTTGATAAATCTGGCTCTGGAAATGACTCAGTAGCGTAAACGCGACTAATAACAACCCGCACAGCGCGTATCCGGTCCAACGTTGCCAGGACCGCAAGTGTTTAAGCATCAGGGCGATGCCGGCGGATACCGGTACTACAACGCCAAGCAAAGCGAGATACTGGAAATGATCCGCTACGAATGAATATCGGAATGGATAGACGTTAAGAAATCCGAGCACCGGAACCAGCGTGCCGATAAAGAAGAGCAATCCCGCCAACGGCGCGCGTCGCCGACGGCTGAACCAAACCAGAATCGCCAAGGTAAGCGCGAGTGTGACCGGGAATAGATATTGCCACCAGATGGATTGGCTTATCTGCCAGCGCGGATATATAAAGATGAGGTCTAAGGGCCAGAATAGTTTGCCCAGATAAAACCAGACCACCCGGCCCGCGATGAGAACGCGTTCGATGAACGAGAATTCGTAGGCTGAGCCTTCAGCGCCGATGAGCGTTCGTTCCACCCACGCGGTAAAGGAGGCCGCGGTTATTCCAAGAATAAAGAAGGGCAGAAGAGGCCCGGCGTCCCGTTTGAAGGATAACTTGCCTCGTTTCCACCAAAAGATGACCAGCCACGCTGCCGTAAGGGTGGCGATGACGGTTTTCGATAGCAGCCCTAGTAGAAAAAGAGCAATGGCTGCCAGGTAAAGGCCGGCTTTACGCGTGCGATCGAACTCCAGATAGATCAATCCGGAGCTCAAATAGAAAACGCCCGAAAGTGTGTTCTTAAGTTCTGAGATCCAGGCTACCGACTCAACTTGTACGGGATGCAGTCCGAAGATAGCGGCTGCTAACCAAGCCCCGGGAATCTCGAGCCGGCGCAATATTTTCAACAGGAGGAGGGCTGAGATGCAATGAAGCAGGAGGTTAACCAGGTGATAACCAAGTGGTGTGTCGCCCCAGAGCTTATGTTCCACCCAGAATACCGTGTGAACAAACGGATAGTATTGCTGGGTGCTCCCTGGTTGAGTCCAGATCTTGGCCAGTCCATCCCAGGACTGCAACTCTGGCCGGGTGATATGAGCGTCGTCATCCCAGATAGGGGTTCCGTTCAATGCCGGGAGGTAGGCGATTGCGGCGAAGATCAATAGGAGCAAGGCAAACGCCCAATCCTGGCGCCACCAGGGGATTGGTTCAGTGAGCGTAATTTTTTGTCTAGAGGTCGCTCTAAGCTGAGGCATCGAGGCGGAGGTTAGCCGATTTTAGGTCTTTTGTCCCCTAGGGGACGACGTGAAGTTATCGCGAAATAAATCAGTAGGGATGAGTCAGGCCGTTGCGGTGGCACCCTGGAGGGGAGCCGCTTTGGCACGTGCCGAAAGATCTCGTGATCTTCTTTCCAGTGCGAAGAAGGCCAAACAGCGTGTTGAACAGGCGGCTCCCGAGAACTACCGCACGCGATGTTCTGCCCATCGTTTCGTTCGGAGATTGTTCGTCCCCCGAACCCGCCGACAGACCTAACACGCGTTGAAACGTTCCTAGCCTGCGGAACGGGAATAGCCGCAAAAGATCACAAAGATCGCAAAAAGTGCTGGATAAAAAATCCGCTAAAACGGCGGAAACTCGAACGCCGGGTCGATTGCCTTGATTTTACCGATTTTTTTTTGCGCTTTTTGTGCCTTTTTGCGGCTATTCTTTTTTTTGCGATCTTTGTGCTCTTTTGCGGCCATTCCTGTCTTATCTTAGCGCCTTTGCGGCTTTAGCCCTGGGCTATAGTAGAAGCGCTTCGCGATAACTTTTCCAGAATGCATCGCTTTCCCACTTTTCGTTCCACGGTAGCGCTGACGGTGTTCATGGCGATGTCGGCGTTTGGTGAACCCCCGGATACCGACCCCTACCTGCAAACCTTAGCGGAAACGCAGAACTTCTCGCTCGGGCGTCCAATTGAAGCGATGCCCACCGCCGACGGAAAGTCGGTGATCTTTCTTCGATCGGATTCGCCGCGTGACCGTACAACCGGTTTGTATCGATTTGACGTTGCATCTGGCCAGACCGAGCAGTTGGCTACACCAGAGAAATTGTTGGGAAATCAGAGTGGGAACTTATCGCCGGAAGAAAAGATGCGACGAGAAAGGACCCGAACGAAGGTGACGGGTATCACAGGCTTTGAGCTTTCCGAAGATGGCGATCAGATCGCTTTTACGTTGCCGGGTGCTCTTTTCGTGTACCGGCTTGGGACCAAGAGCTTAGCTAAACTGAAAACCGGAGCCGGTGACGCCATAGATCCCACTTTCTCACCAGACGGCCGAAAGATCGCCTATGTCCGCGACTACAACCTGTTCGTCTACGATTTGGAGAAGGACGCGGAACGCCCCATTACAACCGGCGCCACCGAAAGCCATTCCTGCGGGCTGGCCGAGTTTGTCGCCCAAGAAGAGATGGACCGGAGGAAAGGCTTTTGGTGGTTGGAAGACAGCCGGACAATTCTTTATCAAGTCAATGATAGCTCCAGAGTGGAGGTTTGGTATGTCGGCGATCCCGCGGCGCCGCAAAATCCTCCCTATCCGTCGCGTTATCCCCGTCCAGGAAAGGAGAACGTGGACGTTCGGTTGGCCGTTGGCAACGCCGGTGGCGCCGAGAATGCCAGCGACGCCATGCGCTGGATCGAATGGGATCGCAACAAATATCCGTATTTGGTGCACGTGAGCCCGACAAAATTTGGTCCTCTAACGATCACAGTTGAGACCCGAGACCAACATGAATTAGCGTTGCTCGAGGTAGACCTGGAAACGGGCGCCACGCGGCCACTTCTCAAAGAGGATGACCCGAACTGGGTCAATATCGATCAAAGCGTGCCGGCTTGGTTGCCCTCACATGAGTTTGTCTGGACCAGTGAAAGAAATGGAGCCTGGCAACTGGAACTGCGCCATCCGGATGGATCTTTGGACAAGGTAGTTGTCCCTCCCGAGAAGAGTTTGCAACATTTCTCTGGCGTAACTGGATCGTATCTGTTTTTCCTCGCCGGGAAGAATCCGTCCGAAAGCGATCTGTGGCGCGCCGATCCGAACAACACCGAGCTAACCAGACTCGCCAGCGGTTTCCACGACGTCAGCCTAAGTGAAAATGGCGCCTCGGTCCTAGCCGATACCGCCCGCGCTCCGGATTCCCTAGCCAAAACCTTCGTCCGCCGTACCGATGGATCGGTTTTGGGAGAGCTACCAAGTGTGGCAGAAGAGCCGCCTTATTTTCCTCGAATCGAATTCACGGACGATTCCACCAAGTTCGTCAGCTCGATTGTTCGCCCACGCAATTTCGATGGGTCGAAGAAATATCCGGTGATTGTGGATGTCTATGCAGGTCCAGGTTTCAACAGGGTCGAGAAAATCGCGGAACCGTATCTCATCGATCAGTGGTTGGCCGATCAGGGATATGTCGTTGTGTCATTTGATGGAAGAGGAACACCGGGACGCGGGCGCGATTGGGAACGAGCGATCTATCAAAGATTCGGCGAAATCCCTTTGGCGGATCAAGTCAGCGCCTTGACCGACTTAGCGGCCAAGCATGCCGAGATGGACCTGAAGCGAGTGGGCGTCACGGGTTGGTCTTTTGGCGGATATATGTCAGCCCTGGCCGTGCTTCGGCGTCCGGACATCTTCAAAGCAGCCGTAGCGGGTGCGCCGGTATCCGATTGGTTAGACTATGATACACAATATACGGAACGCTATTTGGGGCTACCTGGCGACGCCGTCTATGCGGCATCATCGCTCATCGGGGACGCTCCGAAGCTCAGCCGGCCTCTTCTCCTTATCCACGGAACTGCGGATGACAATGTCTACTTCCGGCACACCCTCAAACTGATGGACGCCCTTGAAAAAGCCGGTCGTTCTTTCCAATTCCTGCCGATCGCAGGTTCCACTCACATGGTGTTGGATCCCGGTCTGCGGATGCAAATCGAGAAACGAACCGTGGAGTTCTTTAGGGCGTCGCTATAGCGACGCTTTAGTGTTGGCGTAATTTGCAGATCTGGAGATTTTATCCTTCAACGGAGACGTTTTTATGACAAAAGGAACTCAAATTCGGAAGGCGGATTATCCATTCGATTCAGTATTTCTCGATCGGTGGTCCCCAAGGGCCATGTCTGGGGAACCGATCACGGAAGAAGAACTTTTTACCTTATTCGAAGCAGCTCGTTGGGCGCCATCGTCCTATAACAATCAGTCGTGGCGAATCCTGTATGCGCGCCGAGATACTCCTCACTGGCCGCTCTTTTTTGATCTACTCGTCGAGTTCAACCAGATGTGGGCGAAGAATGCGGCTGCTTTGGTCCTATTTATTTCTAAAACGACTTTTGATCACAATGGCCAACCCGCTATCACTCACTCTTTCGATACCGGCGCTGCTTGGGAGAACTTGGCCTTACAGGCGACACTGAAAGGATTAGTGGTTCACGGGATGCAGGGGTTCGACTACGACAAGGCCAGAAGCGCGCTTAACATCCCGGAAGGTTTCACAGTCGAGGCCATGGCAGTAATCGGTAAACCGGGCCAGAAAGAAGACCTGCCAGAAAGGATGCAGGAGCGGGAAACGCCAAGTGATCGACGCAAACTAACCGAAACCGCGTTCGAAGGACCCTATCCCCAAGACGGAAGTAAGCAGTAATCAGTGAGCAGTCCGGAAAACAGCGGCTGCAATTACTGATACTATGGTTCTTCCGGATTTAGCGTGGCAAATAGTGATCTGTGTTCAACCATGAAATGGTTTGAGAGAATAGCCCAGGGTTTCAACCCTGGGTCAACTAGTCCGGATATGTGCCCTGAAAGTGGCACCCGATGTTGGGCTCGACTGCCAGGACGATACGCGATTGACCCGAGAACGCTCGTCGGCCGCCACTTTCAGGGCGGATCCTGCGTCGGCCTTAACCCAGGGTTGAAGCCCTGGGCTGTTCTGTGGGACCATTTCATGGTCAAGAGCTCCCATCGTAAATGAACGTGTTTTCCGTCCCACACGATACCCTCAAGAATCATCACTGATTACTGGCACACTGATTACTGATTACCCTTTTTCCTAACTGCTAAGAAAAGAAAGAATACCCCTATGACTCCAGCCATTCAGTCGCTGACGGGCCGTCCAGCATGGAAAGCTCTTGAAGCGCATTTTCAGAAGGTTCGTGATTTACATCTTCGACAGCTCTTTGCTGATGACCAAGAGCGCGGCGAACGCTTTGTTGTGGAAGGCGCCGGGCTCTATTTGGATTATTCGAAAAACCGCATCACCAGCGAGACAGTTTCGCTTCTCCTACAATTGGCTGATGAATGCGGTCTGCGGGACAAGATTGAGGCCATGTTCCGCGGCGACAAGATCAATATCACCGAGAACCGCGCCGTTCTTCACGTCGCGCTGCGGGCTCCGGAAGGGGCGACCATTACTGTGGATGGCCAGAACGTCGTGCCAGAGGTGCATGCGGTACTCGACAAGATGGCGACTTTTTCGGAGCGGGTTCGCAGCGGTGTCTGGACCGGTCATACCGGCAAACGGATCCGAAATGTAATCAACATCGGGATCGGTGGTTCAGACCTAGGACCGGTGATGGCTTACGAGGCTTTAAAGCGTTACAGCGAAAGGAGCATGACGTTCCGGTTCGTTTCTAATGTCGACGGAACTGATTTTGCCGAAGCAGTTCAAGATCTGGACCCGGCGGAGACGCTTTTTATCGTTTCCTCAAAGACCTTCACGACCCTGGAAACGATGACCAATGCTCATTCGGCGCGAGATTGGGCTTTAAAGGGATTGGGAGGTGATACCAAAGCGGTGGCCAAACATTTCGTGGCTGTCTCCACAAATGCAGCCAAGGTCTCCGAGTTTGGCATCGATACCGAGAACATGTTCGGCTTTTGGGATTGGGTCGGCGGCCGCTATTCAATGGATTCGGCAATCGGTCTTTCCACCATGCTGGCGGT
This sequence comes from Verrucomicrobiota bacterium, assembly GCA_019237325.1. Taxonomy (GTDB): domain Bacteria; phylum Verrucomicrobiota; class Verrucomicrobiia; order Chthoniobacterales; family JAFAMB01; genus JAFAVN01. Next base: position 9,252 of record JAFAHI010000240.1, read on the forward strand.
TGGTCCGGACAATTTCAAAGCGTTACTGGCCGGCTTTCACGAGATGGACGAACATTTTCGGACGGCCCCCTTTGAGCGAAACCTGCCGGTGATAATGGGGTTGTTGGCGCTATGGTACAACGATTTCTTTAAAGCGGAGACCGTTGCGGTGCTCCCTTATGAACAGTACCTAAAGCGGTTCCCGGCGTATTTGCAGCAGCTAACCATGGAAAGCAATGGTAAACATGTGACGCTGGATGGAGCTGCTACTGACTATGCGACTGGGCCAATCTACTGGGGTGAACCGGGAACTAACGGCCAACACTCGTTCTACCAGCTCATTCACCAAGGGACCCGGCTAATTCCTTGCGATTTCATCGCTTTTGTTAAGACACTCAATCCGCTGGGGAGCCACCATGACATACTCCTGGCAAACGTATTCGCTCAGAGCGAAGCGTTAGCTTTTGGTAAAACCCCTGAACAGGTGAAAGCGGAAGGGACGCCGGATTGGCTGGCACCGCATCGGGTGTTCGAAGGTAACCGCCCATCAAACACAATTCTCACGCAGGAACTAACTCCTAACGCGCTGGGTAAGTTAGTTGCGCTCTACGAACACAGTGTCTTTACCCAGGGCGCTATCTGGAACATCGATTCGTTCGACCAATGGGGCGTCGAACTGGGCAAAGTCTTAGCGCAACGCATCATCCCTGAGCTCGAGTCAAAAACTGAGCCTGAGCTCAACCACGATAGTTCCACCAATTCTCTGATTCGCCGGTATCGCAAACTCAAATAGCAGACTCCTCAAACAAACCCAAAAAGAAAGAACCTAAGCAATGCAACTCGGAATGATCGGACTTGGCAGAATGGGCGCCAACATGGTGAGACGCCTTTTGCGGGCAGGACACGAGGGCGTGGTGTTCGATATGTCGCCGAAAGCAGTCGACGAATTAGTCC
>JAFAHI010000490.1 GCA_019237325.1 Verrucomicrobiota bacterium
CCGAGTACGGCGCTAAGATCGAACTGAAGAATCTGAATTCCATTAGTGGGGTTCGCCGCGCTTTGGCGTTTGAGATCGATCGTCAGACTTCTGCCTTAGAACGCGGAGAGAAATTGTTACAAGAGACCCGCCGATGGGACGACGACAAAGGCGAGACTTTCCTGATGCGTACTAAGGAATCGGCCCACGACTACCGGTACTTTCCGGATCCGGATTTGCTGCCTGTGAAAACCGAGGTGTTTATGCCGGCGGTGCGCGCGCGGTTGCCCGAATTGCCTTGGGCCAAGCGAGAACGTTTCGTCCGGGAGTACGGGATTAGTGGTTACGACGCGGGAGTGCTGGCGGATGATCTAGAGCTCTCACGCTATTTTGAAGCGGCCGCCAAAGAAGCCAAACGCCCGAAAGCGGTGGCCAATTATGTGCTCAACGATTTGCTAAGCGCCTTAGCGTCGGCTGGGAAGTCAGTGGAAGAGTGTCTCATCCAACCCAAACACCTCGCAGAATTAACTGGACTAATCGAAGACGGGAAGATCAACAGCAAACAGGGAAAAGAAGTCTTCGCTGAGATGTTTGCGTCCGGGGAAGCGCCAGAAAAGATCGTCGAAGCAAAGGGTCTTAAACAGGAGAGCGATGTTGATGCTATCAAACTGCTGTGCCAGCAAGCGATCGACGCGAACCCGAAATCGGTCGAAGACTATCGGGCTGGTAAAGGTGCGGCGATCAACTTCCTAAAAGGGCAAGTGATGAAGGCTTCGAAAGGAAAAGCGAATCCGAATCTTGTTGGGGAGACGCTGGAAAAATTGTTAAGCGGGCAGTAGGGGGACTGATAGGGCGTGGGTCCCGACCGGCCTTAGCAGCTTTCCAGAGCCAACAACGTTGAATTAAGATTGGTGTGCTAGGCTGATACGCCCGCCGAGCCGTAGACCCAGGGTGTGGCTCCAACTCCGGTGCGCCCTCCTAGATTCTAGCTCCTATCTCCTCCCCGATTTCACCGCGGTGTTGGCGATGGCGATGCCTTACTGTCTTGTCGGTTTGGATTTTGGTGTCGCCCAATATCGAACATATGACTCGGCGTGGGCGTGCTAGCTGGTGCATTCGCCTTACGGAGGCTCTCAAAGATTTTGCCGATAAGCGTTTTCGGTGTAGGCGCTGGTGTCGGGGTCGGCTTCGGTTTTGGTGTTGCTGAATGTTTCGCCATCGCCCGCTTCTGAACGATAGGAGACGGCTCAGGTGATGCCGTTGGAGATGGAGATATGTTTGATGAATCTTCTTCTACCTTCTGAGATTCTCTCGAAGCCGCCGATTCGACAGGACTTGGGGAGGCAAAATGTGTTGCGTTCGGCGTAGTCATCGATTCAAGAGTCGGACTGGACTCCGGAACGACGGTTTGCACCGGCCGAGGTGTGCTCTGTGTCATGCTTATGGGCTCTGGAAGTGGCGTGGGTGTCGGGACCGGTACCGGCGGTAGGTGTGGTATCGGTTTTACCAAGGCAACCGAGGGCGATGCAGCTGGTTCCGGCGTTTCCTCGGGGTTCGGCGTTCCCTTGGTCTCGGCAGATACCGCGTTCCTGACCGCAACTGGCTCAGGAGTTGGAGTAGGCGTCGAGCTTACTAAAGCAACCGGGGGCGATGTAGCCGGTACCCCCGTTGCCTTTGGTTCCGGCGATACGACGATCTTGAGCGCAGCGGACTCAGGAGTTGGACTAGGCGCTGACTTTACTAAAGCAACCGGCGGCGTTGTGGCTGGTACTGCCGTTGCCTTTGGTTCCGGCGAGACAACGATCTTGAACGCGGTTGACTCAGGGGTTGGAGTAGCCGCCGAGTTTACTAAAGCAACCGGGGGCGTTGTGCCCGGTATCTTCATTGCCTTTGGTTCCGGCGATACGACGATCTTGAGCGCAGTTGACTCAGGAGCCGGAGTGGGTGTCGAGACCGGGCTCAAAGACGGGGCCGCAGCAATAAAAGTGCTTGTAACCGCTGAGGACCTTGGGGCCGCTTCTACCCTGGTTCCGGCCCTTTTTTTAACCCAATCATCGATATCCGGAAGCAAACGTTCGCGGAGTTTTGCGCGAGCTTGCAGTAGATCAACCGCCATCTGCGTCCTAACGAGACCGTTATCCTTAGACCGGTTCTTACTTAAGTTGAGGATTTCGTCAGCAGTTTTCTCATTGTACATGCCTTCTACAATAGCGGGCACCAGAACCGTCCATAACGTTTGAGATTGATTCTTTTCCAACTGGTCTAGCCGGCCCTTGACGAAGTTCCAGGCAAGATCAGCGTGTTCCCCTTCAGAAGCGACTTTGCCGAATGCGCTGGCAGATTCCGCGGGCGACAACTCTTCGCTGATGGCGAGTTCTAATGTTTTCTCTGCCAGTTTCGGATCGAGAGCACACTCCATCGCGTGATAATAATCATCTTTCGCTTCCAGCAAGGTGGCATCACGGGCGAGTTGATGAAGCTCAGCGTATACTGTCTCCGAGCTGTATCGGCCAACCACGGCGACCACGGCCCCGCGCAAGTCCGGGGTGAGGCTGTTTGGATCTTTACGCATTTGCTCGAAACGCTCAAAAGCTTGGTTAATGACGGAACGATCACCAAAAATGCTAAGGGCTTCGATCAATTCATTACGGAACAACTTAGTGGCGAGTTCCTCATCGTTATTCGGATACCAACCGAGTCGTTCCAGCAAAGGATTCAGCAGGGAGCAAACGTAGGCTTGATAGGCTGCTCGTCCGGGTTGGCCTTGTTCCAAGCGATCGATGGCGATGAGAGCTTGCAGGATGTTATGCCAAACACTGTAGCTGGTTTCACCCTCGAGGCTTTCCAAAAGCGACAGATACGTTGCGATCGGGGAACGATTCGAGATCACCATCGCCCAGGAGTCTGAGACGACATCTACCCGCTCCTCTTCGCTCAATCGATCCCATTCGCGTAGCAGCTTCACGAACAGATCAGGATCGTACCAAACCCGATAGAAACCGAGATCGTTAGCGTTTACATTGAGGGCGCCCCAGCAATCTGGGAAATCGAAAGTTTGCGTAATTTTATCGAGCAAAGCGTAACTGGGCCGGTGCGGATTGAATGTGGAAAGGATGCCGACCGGAATGATCCACTGCTGCTCATTGGCTGAGGCCGGCTCGAGAGTGAATCGGGATTGCTCCAGCGTAACGACTTGTTTCGATTTAACGCACTCCGCCGTTACTCGGATTATTGGAAAGCCCGATTGGGTAAGCCATGGAGATACGATCTGGGAGATGGATCGGCCGCTGGTCTTATCTAACGCTGCCCAAAGGTTGGCTGCGGTCGCGTTCGAAAACTGATTCTGCTTTAGATACAGCCGAATCCCATTCTGGAAACTCTCTTCGCCAAGAAAGCCTTCCAGCATGCGGATCACGTATTGGCCTTTCCAGGAAACGATATTATCAGAACCGTCGTCTACTTGCTGATCTTGATTAATCGGCGGTTGTATGGGGCGAGTATTGCTTCGCTCGTCTTGCGCCATGGCCTGCTCCCGGTCGGCGGTCGCTCGCAACCAGCTTCGCCATTCGGGATGCAGTTTATCTTCTGCTTTATGTGCTATCCACGATGACAAGCTTTCGCTTAGCCATCGATTGTTCCACCAGGCCATCGTAACCAGGTCGCCAAACCATTGCTGGGCAATCGCGCGCGACATGGTGGCGAAAATCTTTTCCTGCGCTTGAGTGGCACTGTTTAGAGAATCGTACAGCAAAAGATTCTCGTCGTAAGCAATTGCACCCCAGCTTTCTACCGATCCCCCGAAGTTCTGGGGAAGCGCGATTTGATCCAGCTTTGGCAGCGGATAAGGAGTCCCAAAGTAGTCGCGATAATAGGTAAGTAACTTGCGCTCATTCTCCAGAGCAAACGCTCCTAGTTTGGCCTTCCCGGGAATCGTAAAGACCCGGAGTTTTACGCCGTCGATCTGGTCCTCAGTGCTATCCAAGTGTCCGCAGATCAAAGAAACGAGATAAGTGGACATCGGAGGTGACCGTCCAAAGATGACGATCTTTTTGTCGGTGCCGACGGGCTCTTCAGCGACGTCCGGCATGTTCGAAACGGCGGAGGTCTTCTTGTCGACTTTTACCGAGAGTTGAAACGTGGCCCGAAAGGCGGGTTCATCCCAACA
>JAFAHI010000516.1 GCA_019237325.1 Verrucomicrobiota bacterium
CATCCCATCAAGACAGCAGGTTTTGGTTCTCGGGTAATAGCTGAGCATGAGGTTCCAGGGATCATGGCCCTGGTCGCCGCCGCGGCGAAAATCCGTGCGGAGCAGGAGGGCCGGGATGTCAGCAAACTTTGCCACCATGAATTCTACGACCGTCCCCGAATCGATTTCAGAACCATCGAAATTGAAGATCGCGATATCGGAGCAGATGAGATGTTCTAGATCTTCGTCCCTGATGAAATGGGCGCCTTCTTCCCGGCTTTCCATTGTCTGCGGCAGCACGCACAGAAATTGACCATTCGAACGGCGCTGGATGGCAGCGGCGAGTCCGGCATTACCCGCTAAATGTTTGGCATTGAAAAGCTCACCGGCGAAGTAGACTGACAAGCTCATGTCGGCCGAAATCTCACGCAAAGCCGCAAAGACGCAAAGGCAGATAGGTTCACAGCAAGATCACGGAGGCCGCTAAGAAAAGTCGAAGATTGGTGGCTGAATATTAGTCGAACGATCTTTGTGGCGTTCGCGACCTTGTTGTGATGGGATTTTTCTTTGCGCCTTTGCGTCTTGACGTGAGTTTTTCTTCTGTTTGGGGCTGCGCGAATGAATGAATTAATTTTGGCGAGCGAAGAACTATTTCTAAGAAAGTCGGTCTGGGAGGAACGGGCTTTGAAGCACCAAGCCCGAGTTTCAGAATGGATCGATCCTGTTCTTGAGCGACGGTCGCGGCACGCTCGACACCCCGTCTACGACTTCCTTTTCGAGTACTATTCATTCCGTCCGGCGCAACTGCTTCGATGGTCGCCCGGACCTGGTATCATTTTGGAGGGCGCGGATAGGACAGATGGCGCCGGTGTCTGGGAAAGCGTCCGAGGAGGTCATCGGCTCAAAACATTCCCTGACAGCCGGCGGGAGTTTGTAGAGTGGGCGATCAATTTTCTAAGCAGCACCGCGGAACGCTCGCCCAACTTTAGCTGCTTCGGTTTGCATGAATGGGCGATGGTCTATCGCGAACCGGCTGTCCGGCATCAGCAAGTACCACTGAGATTGTCCCGGCCGGATTTGGATGTTTTCCTGGAATCACAGCAGTTCTCTTGCACGCATTTTGACGCTTTCCGCTTCTTTAGCGAACGAGCTAAACCACGGAATTCGGTGCAGCTTGAACGGACGCTGACAGCCGAAATGGATCAGCCGGCCTGCGTCCACGTGAATATGGACCTCTATCGCTTCTGTTACAAAGTAGCGCCTTGGATCGAGTCGGAGCTTTTGGCGGACGCATTTGCGCTAGCGCGCTCCGCCCGGGAACTCGATATGCGAGCGAGTCCGTACGACCTCACCGAGTTTGGGTTTGAGCCGATCGCAATCGAGACCGCAGATGGTCGGCCCAGTATGTCCGCCTACAGCGAGAAATTGCCCGGCTAGCGGAGCCTATTCGAGCACGCGTTCTGAGCGCGTATCAGCTAATCCGCGGATACTAGAGAACATTAAAATCCGCAGATTGCACAAATTCGGTTTGCGGTACGACAACACGGCAGAGTTAAGATGCCGCCGTGTTATGAAACGATTCGAGGAATTTTCCTTGGAAGTTTTCCCGGCCGCCGTGGTTTGTAGACACCCTGCAGCGCGAGGGTCCTGAAACCGAAATCTGCGTAATCTGTGTAATCTGCGGATTTTTAAACTGTTCGATCGGCGACAATCCGTGGACTAGCTCCTGGCAGATTCGGTGGGAGCTTTCTGATGCAGATGTTCGGCGGCGATCCGTTGATACAAGCGGTCTTGAGCATCAACCGCTTTGAGCTCGATCACTTTGGCCCATTCTTCTCGCGCTTTTTCTTTCTCTCCCAACGCTTCTAGCGCTTTAGCGTATTCGGCGTGATGGATGACTCGGCTCGGGTTGAGTTCGATTGCTTTCTTGAAATGAGTGATCGCAGCCTGAGTTGAGGCTGGCGGGAATTGCCCGTACACAAGCTCGGCGATACCCTTTAACACCGGGTTCAGAGTCGCCATCTCAAAATTCCAGCGTGCGAGAATCAAGTGCCCGTAATCGCTGTCCGGATCGATCGCGAGCCCTTTGTTAACCTCTTGATAAATCGCTTTGGAATATTCGACCCGGGTTTTGTCGTCGACGAACCAACAAATCTGGCCATAAGCCGCGGCTAATCCAATGTGTGCCTGTGCGTCATTGGGCAATTTGGCAACGGCCTTTTTTCCCAGCTCAACCGCGAGGGTGGCGTCGGTTTTCTTTTCGGCTTGGTCGGAGACTTCCTGGATTCTGCGCGCATAGAGGCGGGACAATCGTTTATCGATCTGCGGATTATCGGGGGAAGCGGCGTCGGCCTCTTTTAAGACGTGAATGGCGGATTCAGTCTCGCCTTGCAATTCAAGTTTATCGGCCTGTTCGAGCGAAGACTCGACATCGGAGCCAAACGACACCATTGAAACCAGGGACACCATTGCAAGTACACCAATCTTCTTCATTTCCACCCTCTCCTTAGATTGAAAGCACAATTGTGATGAATCATCATTTATCAAGGACTGTTGCGGCTTTGAGCGGCTTTTTTGCGGTTGCGTTGGGAGCTTTTGGCGCTCACGCGTTGCGCTCTAGGTTAGACGCGCTGGGCACGCTGTCAGTTTGGCAAACCGGAGTGCTCTACAATCTCGTGCACGCTGTTCTCCTTTTGGTTATTTCGCGGTGGGACCCGTTTCCGCGGCTAGCGTTCTGGCTCATGTTCGGCGGTTTGGCTCTTTTTAGCGGTTCTTTATATCTCCTGGCGGTGACGAAGATTCTCTGGCTTGGAGCGATCACACCCCTTGGAGGTTTAGGAATGTTGGGTGGATGGTTAGGGCTGGCGTTGAAAGGAAAAAGATCGGGATGAAAGGCGCGATCGACTTGAAGGGCGAGGCTCCTGAAGTACCAGAGAATGTGAGCAGGGTCCTCGGTGATCCACGGTTCATCGCGTGCAACGCTCTAAATCTGCCGAGCCGTTGAGACCCAGCGCGTCCAGAACTAAGAGAGGTGTATTCTCCGTTTGAACTTTTGGGTGATGGCATCTCTTCAGGGGTCGGCGGCTCGGCAAGTCAGTCGGCCTTGCGCACGCTGGGTTCCGAAACATCAGCCACCCTGGCGGTGGCGTCTGGGTTATTCGGAAGCCTCGCCCACCAAACCACGGCATGCCCCTACCGCCCGAGCGTTTTTAGCCCCGATGCCGCCTTCTGTTGATAGCCGCGCTCCTCTCTGCATGTGGGGGTGATCCGAAGTACCTTTTGGTATTCAGCTCTGGCTTCGTCCTTTCGGCCTAGTTTGGCCAAGGCTTCGCCGTAGCAAAAATGGTGAATCATCTTATTGGGAGCGAGCTCGATCGCTTTTTGAAAATCGTCGAGCGCTTTCTCCTGCGACGCCGGCGGCATTTGTCCATAAAGCAGCTCAGCGATCCCTTTTAGGATAGGGTTCAGCTGGGTCATCTCAAAGTTCCATCGGGCAAGCACCAGATAGGCGTAGTCGTTCCTCGGATCGAGCTCGATGGCCTTCTCCGTCTCATCTTTGATGAACTTGGAGTATTCCATCTTCGTCCTATCATCCACAAAATCTGTCATGACGCCGTAAGCGATGGCTGCCGCGAGATGCGCTTCCGAGCTTTGTGGATCGGCCTCGATGGCTCTTTTAGCGTAGGCCATTGACTCAACGGCGTAGTCGTGACCCTTCTTCTTAGTATCGTCGGGAAGATCATCGATGAAGTCTGATTCCACGCGCGAAATTCGGTAAAGGACCTCGACGTTCCTTGGATCGCCTTTTTCCAAACCCTTCAAGATGGTGAGCGCTTCCGAATAACGGTCGGTATCATCCAAACGATCTGCCTTCTGGAGTAGGGCGGAGAGATTTTCGGGCTCGGCGGAGAGCCGCGCCACCGGCCCGAACTGGACCACGAGCAGAATCAATAACCATCGCGATAGGTCGAGCGACGTTTTGCTCTCGGGGAATTTCGTTAAACTGTTGGTTGACACTGTGATCGGTTTCACCTAGTTTGCACGCTCTTTTCGGTTAATCGGCATGAGGACATTCTCAGCAAAAGCGAGTGATATAGAGCGAAAGTGGTACATCGTTGACGCCAATAACCAGCCCTTGGGGCGGGTGGCAGTCAAGGTCGCCAATTTGCTACGAGGGAAGCAAAAGCCAATCTTTACACCCCATGTTGATACGGGGGATTTTGTGGTCGTCATCAACGCAGAAAAGGTGCGGTTGACCGGCAAGAAAGAGACGCAAAAGGAATACATGAGTTTCTCCGGTTATGTGGGTGGCCACAAATCTGAGACCGTACAACGCCGGCGCGCTCGGCGGCCAGAATTGTTGATCGAGCATGCGGTAAAAGGTATGATTCCCCATAATCGTCTTGGGCGTTCGATTTTCACCAAATTAAAGGTTTACCGCGGTGACCAGCATCCGCACGCGGCGCAACAACCCATTTCTATCTAGTTTGCCATGTCCGAGACATTTACTGCTACCGGCCGTCGTAAAACCTCTGTTGCCCGAGTCAGGCTTTTGCGAGGCAGCGGAGCAATCGAGATTAACGGCCGGCCGTTTGAAGAATATTTCCCAACTGCGCCTCTCCAGCTCACGGTGCTGAAACCGTTCGAGGTGACGAAGACAATGAACAATTTCGACGTCAGGGCCAAAACCCATGGTGGAGGACCTGTCGGGCAAGCTGGCGCGATTCGACTAGGGATCGCCCGGGCGTTACTCGAGATTGATGCCGCCATGCGCCCGGTCCTGAAAGAGGAAGGCTTACTGACGCGAGATCCGCGAATGAAAGAGCGGAAAAAGGCTGGCCAACCCGGCGCACGCAAGCGGTTTCAGTTTTCGAAGCGTTAAGCGCTTCTGCAGACAGATGCGTCAAGCATTTGTCTCCAATCGATTCTATGGCAGCCCCGAAATTTTTCGGGGCTGTTTTTTTTGCAAAGCATGCTGCGTGGACTGCCGCCCAACGCCTGGAGGGGAGCCGCTTTGGAGCGTTCCTTAAAAACCTCGCGATACTCCTCTTATCACGAGCCTGGCCTAAGAACGTGATAGCAGGCGGCTCCCGGAAGCTACGCCTGGTGTGCCATCTCCGAACGGTCTAGACGCTGGGCGATGGTGTCACCTGCAGACGTTCGCGGGAGCCGCTTGCTGCCATCCTACCGAGCTGCAACCTTGCAAAGCGGCTCCCCGCTATGGCGCTGCGCAACCGAAAAATGCGTATGCATTTTCCGGCCGCGCAGGCTACCCTGCACAATTACGCGATGTCTTGTTCAAAAATTGATCCAGCTCTGCATCAGGCCAAGAAGCCGAGCTGGATAAAGGTCAGGTTGCCATCCAACCCGGTTTTTTTCTCAACAAAAGCACTGATCTCGGATCTGCGGCTCCACACGGTCTGCGAATCCGCACAGTGCCCTAATCGTTGGGAGTGCTGGAGCCAGGGTACGGCGACGTTCATGATCGCGGGCGAACGATGCACCCGCGCCTGCGGATTTTGCGCGGTATCGACTGCTAAACCTTTTGCTCTAGAACCCGACGAACCCGAACGCGTGGTGGAAGCGGTGCTCCGGCTAAAGCTAAGACACGTTGTAATCACCGCGGTGGCTCGGGACGATCTTAAGGATGGAGGAGCAAATCATTTTGCCCAAACGATTAACGGAATCCGAAGCGCGGATCCGAACATCGTGATTGAGGTATTGGTTCCAGATTTCAATGGGAGAGAGGAATCGCTGAGGCAGGTATTGGCTGCGAAACCTGACATCTTTAATCACAATCTGGAAACCGTAGAGAGGCTTACTCCTTTTGTCCGCTCGAGAGCAAAATATCGATTGTCTTTGTCGGTTTTGAAAAGGGCGAAAGAGATCGACCCCGAAGTGGTTACGAAGAGCGGAATAATGTTGGGTCTGGGTGAGAGCGAGCCTGAACTTTTTCAGGCGATGGACGATCTCCGGGAATCCGGAGTGCAAGTGCTGACGCTCGGCCAGTATCTCCGGCCGACCCCCCAGCATCTACCGGTCGTAGAATATATTTCGCCGGAAACCTTTGAAACGTACCGGGAGATCGGGTTGAGCAAAGGTTTTGAATACGTGGCTTCAGGCCCGCTCGTAAGAAGTTCCTACCATGCAGCGGACTATCATCCAACGGCTCGGCGGCAGTCGGGTACGTAAAATCTTGAACGCGAGTTCATGATCGAGCCTCTTGCGGATACCGTCTGTGCCATCATTCCGGCACACGAAGAGGAGCGATTTATCGCTGAAGTCGTCCGTGCTGTTCGAGCACATGTGGAAAAGGTCATCGTGGTCGATGATCACTCGGAGGATAATACCGGCTTGGCGGCGGCAACGGCAGGAGCCACCGTGTTCCGGCATCCGCAACGTTTGGGAAAAGGCGCCGCCATTAAGACCGGCCTACGAAGAGCGGCCGCGGAGAACTACGAATACTTCCTTTTTTTGGATGGAGATGGCCAGCACGACCCCAGCGAGATTCCGAGATTTGTAGACAAAGTCTCGCAATCGAAGACTGACCTGGTTGTGGGCAATCGGATGAATAACCCGGCGACAATGCCGTGGGTTCGCCGTTTGACGAATCGATTCATGTCCTGGCAAATCGGAAACTTGTGCCGGCACAAACTCCCGGACAGCCAGTGTGGTTACCGAATGGCAAGCCGGCGTCTACTTTCGGTGTTACTACAGTCCAGTGATGGGTTCGCTTTCGAGACCGAATGTCTGCTGTTGGCTGCTCGCAATGGGTACTCAATCGATTTTGTTCCGATTCGAACGATTTACCGGGCGGAGCAAAGCAAGATCCGTCCAGCACGGGATACATTCGGCTATTTCCAAGTGCTATCGAAACACCTGATTCAACGTGCCCCAAGAGAGCGAGTGCAGCCGCTGCCGTTTGGGGGAACGGAGGTGTCGGATCAGGGGTGAGGGGGCGAGGGGGCGAAAGGGCGAATGGGCGAGGGGGCGACGCGGCGATTGGCGACCGGTAGGGCGAAAAACTTGGCGCGCTCTGGATATCGTTTTTTGAAGACGGCTATCCGCGCCGGTTTTGAGCCGCGGCGCTGGGCTTGGCCTCGCCCCGGAATATTGAACTGTAGGGAAGGCGTCCTCTTTGTGCAGGAGGCCACCGGCGAACCTAACGCACGGAACGGCTCAAAACCGGCGCGGATAAATTACAGAGGCTATCGACGTCATCGGCGCGCCGAGTTCTTCGCCCTACCGATCGCCGCGTCGCCCTATCGCCCCTTCGCCGTTTCGCCCCTTCGCCCACACGCCCTCAATGCAGTGCTACGCTTGGCGTCGGGGACGGGGACGGCTTCGGGGTCGAGAATTCTTTCTTCAACTGCTCGATGATGGTGGTATTAGCGGCAGTTCGCCTTTCCTGGCTTTCCTTTGCGAGTTCCTCTTCCAGTTTTTTGCGTTCTTCTACGTAGCGTTTCCGGAATTGGATACGTTGGGCTTCGGTGAGATGTAACCCGGATTTTTGGTAGGCTTCGGTAACCGCCTCTTCCTGTTTGACGTGGCGGACATGCTCTTGCTGGCGAATGTAATCGCGTTCTTCCGGGCTCAAGGCTTGCCAACGATGCAGATTTTGCAGCACCTTTTCTTGTTGTTCCGGCGGCAACTGTTCGATCGATTTCCGTAGCTCTTCTACTCGGGCAGAAGAAGCCGCCTGAGCCGTTGCGGAAGGTTGAGGAGTAGGGCTGTCCGCGAACGCTCCTACGGCGATCAACGCAAACAAAATCAGTGCGCCGAAGAATCGAGCCATACAGAAGACTCTTCGGACGATATCGCGACATCGAGATCAGCGATAACATCGAGGTCACCTGGCTCAGTTTGCGCGACCACAATCGGCCTATGGTCTGCACTGTGATGAGAAAGAAGGGAAAAGTGAGCCAGAATCACCGCCATTGCGCCGGCCAAGGCGCTCGGTAGACCGTATCGCAACCAGTTTCGCCACACAGCGATTCGTTTCTCGTGTCCATGCCGGACAGCCGTCATGACCTTAGCGACGAAGAATGGAGAGGGCTCTGATCTCTTGGCCCGCCCCAATAAAGCCCATAGTTCGTCGTGTTCCTGGTCCTTCATCGCTGTTGATTAAACTCTCGGTGCACCAAAAAGTTTCGTTCAGGACGAGGACTTTGAAACTAGTCACCCGCCTCCAAAAAGCCCTCCAGCTGGCGAATCCGAGTGGGATGTCTCATTTTGCGGAGAGCCTTGGCCTCTATTTGCCGGATGCGTTCTCGGGTGACTTTGAATTGCCGGCCGACCTCTTCCAGGGTGCGACTGTAACCATCTACGAGGCCAAATCGTTGTTCGAGTACCTGCCGTTCGCGTTCGGTCAGCGTGTCCAGCACATCACGAATCTTTTCGCGCAGCAGGACCACTGCTGTCATATCGCTAGGATTCTCAGCCCCTTTGTCTTCGATGAAATCGCCGAAACTGGTATCTTCACTGTCACCGACCGGCGATTGCAAAGAAATCGGCTGCTGAGCCATTTTTAGCACGGCGCGCACGCGTTCCACCGGTAATTGTATCTCCTCCGCAACTTCTTCTGGATTGGGTTCACGGCCGTACTCCTGAACGAGTTGCTTCTGCACGCGCATCAGCTTGTTAATGGTCTCGATCATGTGCACCGGGATACGGATCGTGCGCGCTTGATCTGCAATCGATCGGGTTATCGCCTGGCGGATCCACCAAGTAGCGTAAGTGGAGAACTTGTAGCCGCGGCGGTACTCGAACTTCTCCACCGCTTTCATCAGGCCCATGTTGCCTTCTTGAATAAGGTCAAGAAACGACAGACCGCGATTGGTATACTTCTTGGCGATCGAAAT
>JAFAHI010000552.1 GCA_019237325.1 Verrucomicrobiota bacterium
GTATGATGACATCGCTGAACGCCGATAAATACTTGCTCTCAGGCTCTCGCCCGCCCGTAACCCTTGATTAAAATCCCACGCTAAATCCGGAAGAACCATTAGTGATTAGTGATTAGTGATTAGTGATTAGTGATTGGTGATTGGTGAAAGGCGCTCGAACGTCGCCTGTCGGAGGGGCGTTGCATTCACCGTTTTAGCTCGCACACACATCGACGCCGCATAATCGCTGCAGATATGGCGTGTTGAAAGACGCGACGCCCTGGGACTCGGTGCGGCATCAACAAATCGGGTTCTGACTACCCTGGACGTCTGCCAGAAGGTTTCGGTTCTTCCGGCGCCTACCATTGAATAGGCACCACGTCCCGATGGGCGTCGCGTCTATTCAAACGTATTAGTTGCCACGATTTCTAGCGTCGACATGCCTGCAAGCTAAAACGGTTAATGCAACGCCCCTCCGACAGTAACGTTCGAGCACCTCTCACCTTTCGACGCGCTTGATGCTTGCTCTAGGCAGGTTTTTCACTTTTCACTTTCTCGGCATCCCGATGAAAAATGCTATAAAGCACGGGCAATACTAAGAGCGTCAAGAGCGTCGAACTAATGATGCCCCCAATTACTACGGTAGCCAGCGGACGTTGAACCTCAGCCCCTCGCCCGGTGGCAACTGCCATAGGAACAAACCCGAGCGATGCGACCAATGCCGTCATCAAGACCGGCCTGAGCCTGGTCAGGGAACCAACTCGAATCGCTTCATAAAGAGAATTCCCTTCGGCCCGTAGCCGTCGAATAAAGCTGATCATTACTCCGCCGTTCAGAACCGCTACTCCGCTCAAGGCGATAAATCCCACCCCGGCAGAAATAGATAAAGGGATTCCCCTTATCCATAGGGCAAGAACGCCACCGGTCAGAGCCAGCGGAACGCCAGTGTAGATCAGCAAAGCGTCTGTGGCCGTCCCGAAGGCCATAAACAAAAGCACAAAAATTAGAAGCAATGCTACTGGAACCACCACCGTCAGCCGTTGAGTAGCGCTTTGAAGTTGCTCGAATTGTCCACCCCATTCCATCCAATAACCGGACGGAAGTTTTACCTCTGAGTCAATCTTGCTTCGGGCTTCCCCAACGAAGGATCCAATGTCCCGACCCCGGATGTTGCACGTCACCACAATTCGCCGCTTGCCGTTCTCTCGGTTGATCTGGTTTGGTCCCGATTTGATTTCAAAGTTCGCTACCTCGCTTAGAGGAACGTAGTTGGGCCCGCTCACCGAAATGGCCCGATCATTGGCCCCTTCTTCTGCGGCAGGCAGCAAGATTGGAATTCTTTTGAGCGCATCGACATTGTCACGCAATGCTTCCGGAAGCCGCACGACAATCGGGAACCGACGATCACCTTGAAAAAACGCACCGGCGCTCTCTCCCTCGATCGCGGTTTCGATAATTTGCTGCACGTCGTTCACACTTAGTCCGTACCGCGAGATAACGTCGTGCTTTGGCTCAATGGTAAGCACTGGCAAACCGGCCACTCGTTCGAGATTAACTCCTTCCACACCAGGTACTCGAGTTAGAAGGTTAGCAATTTTCTGCCCCACTCTTAGCAGCTCGTCCAGGTCATCACCAAAAACCTTGATCGCAACGTCTCCTTTCGCACCCGATATCAATTCGTTCATGCGCATTTGAATCGGCTGTGAAAGCTCGATCTTGTTCCCGATGTAACTGCGAATGACCTCGTTTATCTCTCGAGCGACCGCATCTTTCGACTTGCTAGAATCAGGCCACGCTTTCCGCGGTTTCAACATTACATATCCGTCTCCAATACTGGGCGGCTGAGCATCGGTGGCGACTTCGGCATTGCCGATTCGGGTAAACACTTCTTTCACCTCTGGGACCTTCAGTAAAGCGCTCTCCAGACTCTTCTGCATCTGAACAGCTTCCGTGAGACTCGTTCCCGGAATTCGGTTAATCGATAACGCAAAATCACCCTCATCTAGGCTAGGTATAAACTCTGCCCCCATCCGGGTCCCAAGAACCACGCAAAGTCCAACCAGTGAGACAGCGGTAACAACGACCACGCCGCGATTTTTGAGAGATAAATTCAGCAGAGGCAGATAAAGCTTTTTGGCCCAGCGAATGAGGAAGCCTTCTTTTTCCTCCATCCTGCCTCTGAGAAAAATCGCAACACTTGCCGGAACAAAGGTGAGCGAAAACAGCATTGCACCAAGAAGCGCGAATAGGACCGTCCGCGCCATGGGGATAAACATTTTCCCCTCGACGCCGCTCAAGCTGAGAATGGGCAAATAAACCACCATGATGATGAACGACCCAAAGATGCTCGGGGTAATCACTTCCTTGGCCGCGCGGAACACGGTATCCAACCGTTCAGTCCGATTCAGCAAACGGCCGAGTCGTCGCTGTTCTTCGGACAAGTTGCGCACACAATTCTCAACGATAATAACGGCTCCGTCGACGATGATCCCAAAATCGAGAGCGCCGAGACTCATCAGATTCGCGCTGATTTTGCTCTGAACCATCCCGGTGATGGTGAAGAACATCGACAGGGGGATGATAGCGGCTACTATCAGTGCTGCCCGGATGTTCCCGAGTAACGCGAAAAGAACCACCACAACCAGCACCGCCCCCTCAATGAGGTTCTGCTGGACAGTTTGAATGGTAGCATCCACCAAATTAGCTCGCTTGTAGACCGTCGTAGCTACAACTCCGGGCGGTAGAATTTTGTTAACTTCTTTGATCCTCTGACTGACTTGATTCGCAACCACCCGTGAGTTCTCACCGATCAGCATGAAAGTTGTTCCGAGTAC
>JAFAHI010000035.1 GCA_019237325.1 Verrucomicrobiota bacterium
AAAGCGATGCGAAATGCTGGGCAATCATGCCGCCGATTGACAATCCCACCAAGGTTGCCCGGCTGACTCCTGTGTGATCGAGAAGCGTAGCCAGATCGGTGGCGAGGGCGTCGAACGAATATTGCCCAACTGGAGGGTCGCTTTCGCCATGGCCCGGAAGGTCGTAAACCAGGACTCGGAATCGAGCGGTTAAAAGGGGCAACTGATACCCCCAGATATCGCTATTCGACCCCAAAGCATGACCCAGCACCACGGCCGGCGCGCCCTCTGATCCCAGCAGGGTGTAAGCGATGTTTCTGCCTTTGATCTCCGTCTTCTGTTTCATCGGTGGAATTGATTGAACCGTCCGGCCTTGACGGTCCGGCAGCTGAGTATTCGCGTCAATATGAGATCAGACTGGCCGACTTTGATTTCTGCCTCAAAGGGGTAACCGGGCGGCTACTCGCGGTTGTAGCGCATTAAACTCGTTGCGCCGTGCAATTCAACCATTGCACCCCTACGCCATCATACCCCAATCCTGGAGATCTCTCGATTTCCAGCGACCTCCACGGAGCCGCTTGTTCGAAAATCTCTCTAAGCGTAGCTAACGAGGGAGATTCAAATCCAAGTGCCGGATGAGCTATACACATAGATCAAAGAACTGGCAGGCCAGAACAGGGGCGTCGCGTCTCTCCGAACGCAGTAGCTGTCACGATGTTGGGCATCGACGAGCGTGCGAGATGCAACGCCCCGATCTGGGCGGTACGATCGCTGGCCTTAGGAAGCCCTTGGTACATCGATCGTCCCGGGGTAAATTGTCCGCCAACGGATGGAGCAGCAATCAATTGAAGTTCTTCGGCGTTTAGACAGGTACCTGGAAGAACTCGAACCCAAACTCATCGCGTTTCGACGCCAAATTCATCAACACCCGGACCTGAGCGGCAAAGAGGCAAATACCGCTCGATTCATTAGTCAGGTCCTCACCGGCGCGGCTATTCCGCACCGATTAGCAGCCAACGGGTGCGGGATCATCAGCGAGACTATTCGCTCGCCCGATCCGGCAGCACCGGTTATCGCACTGCGAGCAGATATCGACGCGCTGCCCATCCAAGAGGAAACCGGCATCGCGTTTCGCTCGAACAACCCACGGGTGATGCACGCGTGCGGTCACGATGCACATGCCGCCATGCTTCTGACGACCGTGCTCGCACTTAAGCAGGAAAATAATTTACCTTTCTCTTGGCGCGCAATCTTCCAGCCTAGCGAAGAGGAAGGGCAAGGCGCTCAGCAATTGATTCAGGAGGGCGGACTAGAAAATGTCGATGGCATTCTGGCCCTGCATGTCGATCCGAACCGAATAGTTGGGAAAGCGGGGATTACTCCGGGTCCCCGGACGGCTTTCTGTCGTGATTTCGTGATAGAAGTCCGCGGGCGAGGCGGACACGCTGCCCGGCCGCATGCTACGATCGATCCGGTCGCGGCCGCCGCTCATCTGGTCACGTTAATTTATCAAGCGCTGCCCCGAAGCTCCGATGCTCGCGACCCTATGGTCGTAACAATCGGCATGATCCAAGGTGGACACACGAGCAACGTGATTCCGGACATAGTCACTCTGAAAGGAACGATTCGCGCTCTTCGACGAGAGGTGGCCATTGAGGCTAGCTCCACTCTCGAACGGCTCTCGGATGCAACCGCACAAGCATTTAAAGCCGATATAAAGGTAGGATTTAAGAACCTATTGAACGGGATGGTGAATGACGAATTGACGGCAAATGCTTGTGCGGAAGTGGCTCGAGAGTTTCTCAGACCGGAGAACGTAATCTGTGATGATCCGCCGAGTCTTGGAGGCGAGGATTTCGCCGATTACACTGCGAAAGTGCCAGGCTGTATGATCACACTCGGTGTGGGTTTCCCAAACAGAAAAGTAACCCCTCTACACACGGCCACTTTTGAGCTGAATGAAGCCGGTTTGTTAGTGGGTCCTAAACTCCTGGTGCGGTGTCTGCTCCATTGGAGCAAAAAGAGAGCGGCAATGTGATTTTTATCAACCTCGGTTACGATATCGCCCTGGGTCTCCCAGCCGCCACCACCATCGTCTACGTACTACAGATTCATCCTTCTCGTACCTCCGATTTGGTAACTTCGGAAAATTTCCGAATTGAACCGAGGTT
>JAFAHI010000350.1 GCA_019237325.1 Verrucomicrobiota bacterium
GGACAAGCCTATGATCGGGTGATCGAGCTGCGACCCGATCAGCCAATGCTTAAGCTCGAAAAAGAAGTATATACAGGCTTCCTAAAAAATGGAGATACCAGTGCAGTTTGGTCAGCGATCAAAGCCCTGCCGCCGTGGGTTGCCGGCACTAGCGATGCTCTCTCTTGGCGACTATGGTTGGCTTTGGTAGATCGTGATTTAGATCAAGCGGCCCAGCTGATCGAAAAGATGAAGGGCGGCGAGGACAACAACTTTGCGTACGCACCTCATGCGGTGCCAGTTGAATGTTACTCCGTTCTCGTGTCACGGCTTCGGGAAGAAGACCCCACATCGACTGCCGCATTCGCCTCGGCACGAGAGCAGTTGAATCTAAAGGTCCTGAAATCGTCACAGGATGCCGGACTGCTGAGCCAGTTAGCAGTACTAGACGCTTTACTGAATAATAAGGAAGAAGCCATATCCGAAGCGAAACGCGCTGCCCAAATGCTACCGGTCTCCAAAGACGCACTCGATGGTCCGGGTATTTTGATGAACTTAGGCGTTGTCTACGCGTGGACCAACGAGTTGGACCTGGCATTTAACACCTTGGGTCCGCTGACTAAAATGCCGAACGGCATTTATTATGGCCAACTAAAGCGCCATGCATATTGGGAACCGCTTCGCAAGGATCCGCGCTATGACGAGTTGTTAGCCGAATTAGCACCGCGGGATTGATCTTTCCTTCGGTCGTCTCTTCTAACACTCCACAACTCCATCACTCCCCTCCAACGCATTTGAGGACGACGACGAACGCACAACAAGTGTCTGGCTATCAACAAGTTCTTTTCCAGCGCAAGGTAAAGACTCCTCATCCTCCGTTTCTCAAATTAATACTGATCTGACCGTTGGGGCTACTGCATAGGGTTCACGCCGCTTCGGCACGAATCTTTGCCTTCCCAAAGGGTACGCAGCCGGTGGAAAGGCCGGTCGGGCTTTTTCGCCGAGGGTGCAAATCCGATTGATGCCCATCGAGCGGTTGGAACGGTGCTCTTTGCGCGACCGCAGGGGAGCGAAGGCACCACAAATGTCTGGCTCGCGCCAGATCATTCGCCCCGCGGGGCCTGCCGAGCGCGAGAGTCGTCTGCGGTTTTAATAGTCCCTTCGAAATCTTAGGCCCACTCTATTTCCGGGGTCGCTTGAGCTCCGCTGATCCGTCCGCAAGTGCGGTTCCACTCGGATGCCAGCGAATTGGCGATGGGCCCGAAAGCCGATTTGGATGGGGATCCAAGCAGTCGCTCGCTCGCGAAAGTGGTGTGTAATTGAGGTCGAAAGGAGAGACTATGCTTAACGGTTGGATTTCGCTACGCGTCAAAGACCCAAAACAGGTGGCCGCTTGGTACACGGATCACAAGATGCTAGAGCTTGTCGGAGCCCGCGAGGATATCGGCACCCGAGCGCTGGGCTCCCGTGAAAATGGACTCGCGCTAATTTTGATCTCAGGAGACCAGCTTGACAGGCCGGATTTACTGCAATTGCATCTTCACGTAAAAGACGTAGACGCCGAATACGAGAGATTAAAAGCTGAGGGCGTGAAATTTGAGGAACCGCCAAAAAACATGCCCTGGGGCTGGCGACATGCCTACACAAAAGACCCAGCGGGTCATACTGTCGAAGTGTGCTCCCCTCTTCCGGAAGCAGGTTTCAAGCAGTAGAGACGCTTGCCAAAAGGTAAGACGGTCTTTAGTAACAGCTCCGCGGCCATACAGCGCAGCTGGCGGTCAGACTAACTCCCGCGGCGTAATTGGCTAATCTCTAGTACGACTCTCGAACACAAAAGACTTATGGATTCTGATCTCGATGCCCTCATTGTTGGAGCGGGTCCAGTGGGACTTAGCATGGCCATTGCCCTAGCTATGCATGGTTTGCGCTTTCGAATCATTGATTCCGCGCCAAACCGGGTGAACGAATCGCGCGCGCTTGGCATTCAGGCGCGAACGCTGGAGATTTTTGAGATGGCAGGGATTGTTGATGAATTCCTTGCCCAGGGCCGGCAGCTTCACGGGCTGCACCTCTATGGTGAAAGCGGTCGCCAGATTGGTCATCTGCGATTCGACGCGGTCCCCAGTCGCTACCCCTTTTTGATGGCACTCGCCCAAAGCGAGACTGAACGGATCTTGGGCGATCATTTGAGCGATTTGGCCGTGCATATCGAGCGCCAAACGACGCTGCTTTCATTTGCCCAATCCGGACGCAGCGTATCCGCAATCCTTGCGTTGCCAGATGGCGAACGCGAAGAGGTCCATTGCGATTGGCTCCTAGGTTGTGACGGAGCTCAAAGCCGAGTACGCGACCTTTTAAACCTGAAGTTTGCTGGCAAAACTTATGACCTCCATTTCCTCCTGGGCGATGTCCACGCGGAGTGCCCATTGGCCGACAACGAAGCTCACATTTTCGGTAGAAAAGAAGGATTGTTTGCTCTTTTTCCACTGACTAAGGGCTTCTTTCGATTGGTTGCTGATAATCCGCCAGATCGCTTTCGCTCAGAGAAGAAACCGACGTTGGAAGAATGGCAGGAGGTAGTCAACACCCGCTCGACTGTCCCGATACGGCTTTCCGATTTGGGTTGGAGCACCTACTTCCGCGTAAACTCGAGGATGGTGGAAAATTTAAAGCGCGGACGTGTGTTCGTGATGGGCGACGCCGCTCACATCCACAGTCCGGCGCTAGCCCAAGGTATGAATACTGGTATTCAAGATGCGTGGAACCTTGGATGGAAACTAGCGCTCGTCCAGAAATCGTTAGCCCATCCGACTTTGCTGGACTCGTTTGAGGCGGAACGCATGCCAGTTGAGCGAGGCGTCTTGGGCATGACCGATTTTACGCAAACGATGATAACTGCCGAGAAGAGTATCAATCGATTTTTGCGAGATAGCCTGCTGCCTTTACTGATCGGTTTCGAAGTTTTTCAGTCAAAGGCTGCAAAAACCATCAGCGAGACGGCGATCGATTATCGCCATGGTCCCATCGTGGAAGATCATCGCTTACCGCACGGACCACACGCCGGTGACCGAGCGCCCTATGCAACAGTCATCCGGCAATCCAATGAAGAAGAGATAACGACGATCTCCTTATTCGGACGGCAACATGTTTTGTTTGTCCTCGTTGAATCGCAAAGCGAACCAGAAATTCGCAAAGAGTTCGAATCGCTTTTTGAACTCATTCAGGATCGATACGCCGAGATCGTAAGGCCATACCTAATCTTATCGGACGAGAAACAATTCATCCGTTGCACCGTCGATTGTTTGATCGATGCGTATGGTGAGATGAAAAAAGAATTCGGTGCCGGCTCCGCACTGTATCTCATTCGACCAGACGGTTACATCGCGTTCAGATGCCCAGCCGATAAGTCTTCTTGGTTAACAACTTATTTGGCGAAGGAATTCCTACCCCTCCGGGAACACGAAGCCGCAACGAGATAATAACTCCGGCTAACCCATCAGGCAAGAGTTCCCGGCCGCCTGCACAGGGAAACAATTGGTGCCGATGGTGGATTTCGACCAGCTAGTGCTGCCTGAGACGTAACTACTCAATCTGGAAAGGACGATATGGAATGCTACATTTGCACAGAATGCGGTACACAGCACGCTGAGAGCGGTCGCCATCCGGACAGCTGTAAGATCTGCACCGAGGAGCGGCAGTTCGTCAATCCGCAAGGACAAAAGTGGACCACCCACGGCTCGCTTAAACGCTGGTCGCGTAACACCGTCCACTCCCAAGGAGCCGGGGTCATTGGTATTGGAGTCGACCCTAAGATAGGTATTGGACAGCGTGCGCTGCTGGTGCGCGGCGCAGAGGGAAACGTGCTCTGGGATTGCGTTCCTCTGTTGGATGACGGGATTGCCGAATTCATCCACGCACTCGGCGGGCTGCGGGCTATCGCAGTTTCACACCCGCACTTTCACACCTCAATGGTAGATTGGGCGCACAGCTTCGGTTGCTCGGTCTACATACACTCCGCAAATCGTCCGTGGGTCATGCGGCCGGATGCTTCGATTCGCTTCTGGGATGGAGAAACGATGGAATTCATGCGAGGAATGACGCTCATTCACTGTGGTGGTCATTTTCCGGGCTCGGCCGTGCTGCACCACAACCGGGACGGCGGGGAGATCTTTACCGGAGATACACTTTACGTGAATCCGGACCATCATAGTGTGACCATGATGTTTCCCTTTCCCAACCACATTCCGGTCTCGGCTGCAAAGGTGCGTCAAATTGCCGGAGCTGTCGAGCCTTTCGAATTTCGACGCCTATACGGGCAGTGGTGGGATGCTGTGATTTCCGATGGCGGCAAGGAAGTCGTCCGCCATTCGGCCGAGCGATATGCGGCTGCCATCGAAGGCAAATATGACTGACGATGCGTGGGGGGTTAAGAAACATCGAACAGAGCCCTGCGCATCTTGCTGAACGAAGATCCGAAATTAGCACATGCCTGTAATTGAAAACAATTTTGAGATCCGCGCTGCGGACGGGATAACCGACGCGGCTTTGTGCCGGCCGGAAGGCGAAGGGCAATGGCCGGGAGTTCTTTATTTGACCGATGTTGGAGGCATTCGTCCAACTACCCGCGACCAAATACGGCGGCTTGCCACCGAAGGGTATGTGGTGTTGATGCCTAACCTGTTCTATCGCACCGCACGACCGCCTGTATTTGAGGTCAAGCCGGGCGATGCGGAAGCCTTCAGAAAGCGCATGACGGAGCTTACCGCTCCATTAACCTCCGAAAAACTCGAACGCGATCTCTCGATATATGTTGATGCGTTAACCGAAGATCGTTCCTGTGCTCTGGGGACCATCGGTGTCGTTGGATATTGCTTTTCGGGCGGAGCTGCTGTGCGAACGGCTGCCGTGCGCTCCGATGCGGTAGGAGCAGCCGCCTCGTTTCATGGAGGCAGGCTCTACACGGATTCTCCCGAAAGCCCGCACTTGCTTCTTCCTCGCATTAAAGCGCAACTCTACTTTGCACATGCTATCGAGGACGGCAGCATGCCGAAAGAAGCGATTGAAAAATTTAACAGTGCTCTTGCGAAATGGGGTGGCAAATACAGAAGCGAAATTTACGACGGGGCCTTTCACGGTTGGACCATGCCCGACACCCAGGTTTACAACCAGCCGCAGGCGGAACGGGCCTTCCGCGAGCTTTTGAAGCTATTTCGGGAAAACCTGGAAAAGTAATCATTGAAACGATTTAGACGGAAGTTCTCGCCTACATGAAAATTACCGGCATTTCGGCTGGGATGGATCACGTGTAACTCGCAGCGCATAAAGCACCAGCCATTCGCTCCGCCAGCATGATCGTAGTCAGATTGATAGGTGTGGATGGTATCTCGGGAAAGATCGAAGCGTCGATAACACGCAAGCGCTCGACCTGGCGAACCCGTCCGCTGACATCAACAACCGCCTCACGATCGTCCTCTCCTCCCATTGGAACTGTACAAGCTCCATGATGGTAGGTATCGAGGTTTGCTTCGATTACAGCTTGAAGCGCTTCGTCAGTCTCGACCTGACTGCCTGGAGTCAGTTCGTGGTCTATAAGGTGAGCAAACGCACCAGTTCCGGCAATAACCCGGGAAAGCTTCACGCCTTCAAGCATTCGGCGTCGGTCCCGCGCTTCTGCTAGGAGATTATATCGGATTCGTGGGGGCGCGAGAGGTTCGCGGCTTCTAAGTTGAACGCTGCCCACAGAGATAGGTGTTGTTACCGCGATGCCCAGGACAATCGCTTTACCGGTTGGACTCTGCGCAGGGTCAAAGAAATGTGATGCCGTAATCTGCAAATCTAATTCATCGCTCATCGCGTCCGCCGATTTCGTCCAAATTGTTGCGCCGCTGGCAGGATGCATTCCGCCAGCATCCGCTTTCAATGCATAGGTGTTGTAGTAGAACGGATGATCGAAGAGCCGCTTCCCCACCGGAAGGTCGGCGATTACATCAATCTCGAGCTCTCTCAGTTGATGCGCTGGCCCGATTCCTGATCGCATGAGAATCGCCGGACTGTTGTAAGTTCCTGCGGAAAGAATGACTTCCCCCGCTTCGATAACCTCGCCGCTTGTAAGTCGAACACCCACAGCATGCCGACGCTTAAATTCGATCCGGTCGACCTGCGCATTGCCACGGATCGACAAATTACGACGCCTTCGAACTGCGGCACTTAGATAAATCATCCCGGTATTCTGGCGAATCCCATTTACCACGGTGAATGGATTGAGGCCGATGCCGTGCTGCGCCGGACCATTAAGATCACTGATCAGCCCGAGTCCGGCCGCCACGGAGGCGTCAACAAAGGCCCGCATAGATTGCGTCGCTTCGTCCATCATCTGTTGGTGAATCGGAAGAGGTCCGGATCGTCCATGCCATTGATTGTCGCCGTCCGGTGTATTTTCCAGGCTTTTGTAAGTTTCTAAGACATCCTCAAAACTCCAGCCTTGCACCCCGTGCTGAGTCCAGCGGGCGAAATCATAAGGTCGAGCCCTGATCGCCACGCCCGCGTTTACCGCTGAACCACCTCCAAGAACCTTCCCACTGGTGGCAGCGATCCTGTATCCTCGCTCCGGTTCACTTTGGTAGCCCCAGTCGTGCTCCGTGTCGCCGCGCAGCCGGTCGGCGTTCGCCAAAATGCCGGGATAACGGTCAGGCAGATACGCGTGACCTGCTTCAAGCAGAAGGACTCTGCGATTGGCGTCCTCGCTCAATCGATTCGCGAGCACAGCTCCGGCAGATCCGCCTCCAACAATAATTATGTCCGGATGAGGCATGCTTTTATTCCCGCCAATTGCAAAATTAAGAACCTAAGCCAAGGTCTGACGGCAAATCCTTAAGCATCGACGTTAAGCATCGATGAACGATTTCAAATGCTTCAGAAATTCGTCGGGGGCTTCTTCCGGCGTGTAGTGGCCGCACTGCTTGATAATGATCCCTTGAACGTTGTCCGAAACCAATTTCATCGTTTCGATGGTAGTCGCTCCTGCTCCCAGGACGCCGCCGATAGCCAGCACCGGCATGGTTAGTTTGGCCTCCATGAACTTATGATTCTGCTGCATCGTCAGCGGAATGGCCCGATAATATTCAAAACCGGCCTTCATCGCGCCCGGTACAGAATAGGCGCGAATATATTCATCGATTGCGACACGATCCGGCCAATATGCCAAATGATGCACGACCCAGCGCATGTAGGCTGCCTCTCTCCCGGCTACAAGGAATTCGGGAAGATCGCGCAATTGGTTAAACATGAACTGTGTTAACCCTGCGTTCACGTCGGGTGGCAATAGCATGGGTGGTGTTGGCGAGACTCCGGGGATGAGTGCCTCCGTGACCACGAGCTTTTCAATCGACTGGCCATACTGAGCGGCAAGAGGATACGCGATCCACATGCCTATATCGTGTCCGACAACCGAGCAGCGCGTAATGTTCAGGCTGGCCAGAAGAGCATGAATATCGTTGGCCATCGTTTGCGTGTCGTACCCACTCTCCGGCCGGCTGGAATCTCCCATCCCACGGATGTCAATCGCCAGCACTCTGTAAGTTCTGGAGAGCGCAGGCATGATTTTGCGCCAGATGTACCATGTTTGTGGCCAACCCGGAATCAGCACCACGGTACGGGGATTGTCGCCACCTTCGACATAGTGCAACTTGATCCCGTTCACCTCCGCAAATTGGCTCCTAAAGCCGAAGCCGAGACTGCCATCGTCTGCTCCGGCTTTGAGCGTTTCCACACAGGTATCCAGCAGATTTTGTTCAGTCATGCATACTCCTAGACTTGCCGTGGTCTCTCGTTGTTGAGATGCCCTGCCTCGTAGATGAGTTGCAGGCATGGCGGCCGTCGGGTCTCAACGAATGTTCGGATCGTAACTGCGCTTCGGTTGCCTGTAGTCTCGGTAATGTCAGAGAATGCCTATGGACGTCCGAATTTGAGAGCGTATGCGAACGGCCTCTAACGGAAAGGCAAAAGCCGGGCAGGGGAATGTTGAACGCCTCGCTATCACCGGAGGCCTGTTTCTGGAGCGAGTTTCATGTTCAGTTTAAAGACTAATTGCAAAATAGATGTTCTGGTAGTCGGCGCCGGACCGACTGGGCTTACGGCAGCGCTCGAGCTGGTACGCCGAGACGTTGCCGTACGGGTAATTGAGAAGCGATCCGAAAGGCAGTTGATCTCAAAGGCACTGGTGGTACAGGCGAGGACGCTGGAGATCATGGACATTGCCGGACTCGCCGGCACTTTTGTCCGTCGCGGGTACCCTGCCCCGGGATTGAATGTGAGCCTTGGCTTAGGGAAGCAGGTGGCGATCGAACTCGAGAAACTCGATACGCGCTTTCCCTATCTACTAGTACTGCCACAGAACGACACTGAGGAAATCTTAGAATCGGGTTTCAAACAAGCCGGCGGTTCTGTTGAGCGGGATATAGAGCTGATCGGCATCGATCAAACAGATCGTGATGGCGTTTTTTCTAAACTACGTCTTCCCGACGGACGCGAGAAATCGGTGCGCTCGCAGTATCTCATCGGGTGCGACGGAGCGCACAGCACAGTCCGGCAAACTTTAAACCTGCCTTTTGAGGGCAAGCAGCACGAGGCGATTGTTTTTCTCGCGGATGTGAAGCTCAATGCGGAGTTCGTAAAGTCTCGAATCACTAACTTCACTTCGCGCCGCGGCTTCGTTTCGATACTCCCTTTTCTGGGGGAGTATGCGCGCATCTTCGCGGTAGACTTTACAAAACAAAATGCCGACGAGTCGGATGAGCTTGACTTGTCAGATTTGCAAGAAACTGTTGACGCCATTGTCTCGATGAAGCTTACCCTCAGCGAGCCACGATGGATCACGCGATTTTGTTCTCCCAGCCGGCAAGTTCCGGTGGCCCGAGTCGGCAACGTGTTTCTTGCTGGTGACGCCGCCCATGCCCACAGTCCAGCGGGTGGCCAGGGCATGAATGCAGGAATGCAGGACGCGTTTAACCTTGGTTGGAAGCTGGCAATGGTCCTCCGGAAAGAGGCACCAAGCGAGCTGCTCGCATCCTATGATGGAGAGAGGCATTCCGTCGATGCCAGGATTCAGCGACAAACGGATCTGATGTTCGAGACATTTCTTCTTCGGAACCCACTGCTTAAAGCCGCACGTGACATTGCTGCCGCCGCCCTAGTCCATCGCAAGCTCTTGCAGCGCAAGCTCGCCGGCGATCTCTCCAATGTCAGCATCAACTACCGTCATACGAAAGAGTCTCGCGCAAGCCGGTCTTCAAAGTTAGCTAGAAATGCAATCCAGGCGGGCGACCGTGTGCCGGATGTTGATCTATGGGCAACAGAGCAGCCGGACCTGCGACTTTACGAGTTACTTCGCGAAGGCGGCTATGGTTTGTTCGCCTATGTTTCGGCGACCCGCCTTTCAGCCGAGCGCAATCGGCTTACTTCTCTTTTGCAGTCGCTTAGTCAGATGTATGGAGAGACTATCCGGCCGTATGTGGTGTGCGATGAAGGAGTGCCGGAAATGAAAAACGCCAACGGATCAGTTGTTGTCGATTTCAAGGGACAGTTTCGCAGAAAGCTCGGTGCGGAATCGGGAAGCGTTCTTTTGACGCGACCAGACGGTTACCTGGCACTCCATCATCTGGGATTCGACTTCCAAGCATTATCAGGACCCCTTGGATATTGGATCAGGCAAAGAATCTAGAAAGGTATCCCCTTGGAACTTTCCTCTCCAGATCGACGGCATCGACTGCTCGGAATACGCGGATGTTCTCTTCACCAGCACATACGGATAGCAGAACGATGAAAGCTGCTATAAAGCTGATCGCCGCTTTTTCATTGAATCGTCCCATATCCACCAGGAGTCCAAATTCCGGAATAGAATTGGTTCTCAAAATCACGTTCGCTAGCTAGCGCCTCCACGACTGCGGCGGCTCCTGTTGCCGAGGCTAAAATGTCGCCTAGCCTTCGAAGAGCTTATCAACCGCGCGGGCAAAGGCGCTCTCTGGCGGTCCGGGCGGACTGACCCGTTTCGCCACCTTAATGGCCGCTTGGTTACCATGCGCCATGGCCACACCCAGCCCTGCCCAGGTCAACATCGCGACGTCATTTTCTCCGTCGCCAAAGGCAAGAACTTCTTCCTGACGGACTTTGTACTCCGCGGCGACTTTTGCGAGCGCGGTCGCTTTACTGATTCCGCGAGGCATGAACTCCAGGTTCTCTCGCTCCGTCGAAAGGACGTCCACTTTGTCAGAATAATTAGCCGAGATTTCCGCCCTGACCTTGGCTAACGCCGCCGGATCTCCGTACCATACGAGTTTTAACGCTCGACGACCGTCTAATTGCTCCAAGTCCGGCAAGATCTCCGCTCGCTCCCCCACCCGTGACTCGTAGAGATCGATCCAACGATTATGACGCTCCGCGACGTATAAATGGTCAAGGTGATAATAGATGGTCTGGATGTCGTTTCTTTCCGCGTCGCTGATAATTTGCCGGGTCACGCTCTGAGGCAGGAAATGGGCTTCAACCACATTCCCGCTCTCGCCGTCCCGAATCAGCCCACCCTGACAAGCGATAATCGGTCCGGTCAATCCCAACTGCCGCTGAAATCGAATACTGTTTTGATGGCGGCGACCAGACGCAATGATAACCGTGACCCCGTTGTCCCGTAATCGTTGAACTGCCGACGCGTTTTCCGGACCGATCTGCTTGTCGGGTCCAAGCAAGGTTCCATCCAAGTCGACTGCCGCTAAGCGAAAAGGAAATCCCTGCATTGCATTCTCGGTTGGTGTTTGCACGCAAAAATCTCACGCAAAGACGCAAAGGCGCAAAGAACAGAAAATTCACAGAAGATCACAAAGTACACAAAGACGGAAGTTTTTAGCAGAAAGGAGCAGGCAATCGGAATTTAGCGGCGAAAGTTTATGGCCACACACTCGGCGTGCTCTCATCACAATCTCTGTTGCCCCTGTTACCTCCTTTTAGATCTATGTTTGTGTCCTTTGTACTACTCTGCCTGCAGATCGGCGATTTTCGCGAGCATTTCGCAGTCCAAAAAAATTAAAACAGGAGCTCAGAGAGTCCGCAGAGGATGAATTGACTGCCGTCTATCAAGACCCTGGCCGGACGCTAGAATTCATCGTTGCGACCTCTGCACCCTCCTGTTCAAAAATTTCTGTCTCTTTGGTTGCGGCGATGTCGGAAGATCCATCTTGATATTTTCTGTCTGGAAGATGACCTAGCGGATGTGAACACGAGTTTGCGACGTGTGCTGATTTTTAATGCGATCTTCATTCCGGTCTTGGCTCTTTCCCTTGGTGTCACCGCGTATTTTGTCCAGCTAGAGTTTCGTCAACTGGCGGAACAGCACGTCCTTGAAAATGCCCACCTGATGATGGAAACCGCAAAGGCTTCACGTGTTTACACCACCGAACAAATCGAGCCCTTGCTGACCCGTGAAGAAGCCAGAGTCGCTCAGGGAGTGAAAGATTTGAACGACGTGCTCAACACGCAACTCCCCCAGGCATTACAACAGGCCGTCTCTGGACTTCCCAACACCAAGCAGCGACAAACCCTCCAGGTCCTTTCCGAACAAATCGTTCAGAATGTCAGACAACAGCCTCGCACCATCCCGGAACCGCAATTTGCTGCTCAATCGATTCCGTTTTACGCCGCTACGGAGGCCTTCAATTATTTCCGGAAACGGTACCCCGACTATTCCTATAAAGAGGCAGCGCTCAACCCAACCAACCTTCGTGACCGGACTCTGGAATGGGAAGCCGACGTCGTAAATATCTTTAACCGGACACCGTCTAAGATTGATCTCGTTGGTTATCGAGATACACCGGAAGGTCCCTCACTTTATTATAGCGCGCCGATCCGCGTTGATAGTCAGAGTTGTCTCTCTTGCCACGGGAATGCCGAGGATGCACCGCCAGAGATGACCAAGATTTATGGGAAGAACAATGGCTTCGGCTGGAAACTCAACGATATCATCGGCGCCCAAATCGTCAGCGTTCCAGCCAGGCTAGTTAATGAGGCTGCTGACGCCGCCGTGACCAGAGTCCTCTGCTGGCTGGCCGGCGGGTACGCGCTGGTCTTCGTTGTCGTGAATCTTGGCGTTCATCTCTTGGCGCGCCGAGCGTAAGACCGATCGGTGGGGCGAGCCTCCCGAAAGACCCGAAGGCGTTCGCGAAGCAATTGGTGCTCACCTGACAAAGGATATCGCTAGACTCTACGTCCGCCGAGCCGCGGTCTAGGGCGGTGTCACGGCTCGACGCGCCTATCGGCCTAACCCCGTGGCGTCAATTGGCGAATGCTAAACTCCCTGCTGAAATCTCGTGGCCTTTCAGGAGCCTCGCCCCCCAGATTAGGGGCCGCAGATCCACCGATCACACAGTACTCGCCCCTGCGCCGTGATGATTGGCCGTTGCCTGGGCTATCTCAAACAATCGTGCCCGGAACGCCTCCGGTTCAATGATCGTAACGCGAGATCCAAACGAGAGAAACCAACCCATATACCAATCCCAATTGCCGGCTTCGATCGTGAAGTTAACATCGTTCTCCGTCCGCTCTTCTTTCACGATCTTGAACGGAGCCTCTTTGCGAACCCGTTCCGCCGTGACTGGATCTACCCGAATCACCGCTGTCACCGTCGTTCTCGGCTGGTCCGACCGCTGCAGGAATTCATCGAGCGAAAAGTTGGCGCGAGGCTCGAAGCGCGCAGACAAGACCGCGAGTTCCTGAATCCGGTCCGTCCGAAAATCGCGATAGTCCTGGCGCATTCGACACCAAGCAATCAGATGCCAGCGATCTCCGTAGTAGGTCAGCCCCATCGGTTCGATCTCGCGCGGCATCGAATCAGCCTTGCCGGCGCCACGGTAAGAAATTCGCAATATAGTGCGTTCGGCCAAAGCCTTTTGGATCGCGAACAGACTAGCTGATTTGGTAGGCCGTGGGCTAGTCGGGAGCGACATCCGGCTCTCCAGCCGGGTGATATGATCCTGATGGTCGGGAGGCAGAACGGCTCGAATCTTCGCCAACGCGGATCCCATCGGCGACATTAACGATTTGTCGGCGAAGCGATCCATCAGCAGATTGGCTGTGATCAACGCGGTCGCTTCTTCAGTAGTGAAATGCACAGGTGGAAGATGATACCCTCTTACAATGCTGTATCCGACGCCGGCCTCCCCGACGATCGGGACACCCGCTTCCGCCAAAGCTGCGATGTCCCGATATACTGTGCGGATACTAGTGGCAAACTCATCGGCAATATCCTCAGCCCGGGTCACCCTGCGCCCTTGGAGATAAATCAGGATAGCGACAAGTCTGTCGATGCGATTCACTCGTCATAACTTAACTTCTTTTTTCAGTTTGGACGAGTCTGGTCCGCATCAGATTGCCCACCAAAATTCTGGTCACCTGTGTGGGTGAATGCATTTCTAACCTGGCCGGGACTTTCTGAGCCTGTTTGCCTGGATTCTCCCAGACTCAGAACGCCCATTAGCACAACGGTTAGCGCTGCGGCGGAAATGAGCGAATAGACAAATCGCTCAATGGGACCGAGCACCTCTCCCTGATGCCTCCGCGCAGCAGCGGCTCTCCGGATTTCGAACTCGACGTCGAGCTGGTGAAGGTTTTCGGCGGGTTCGCCAGCCCGGCGGCCGCGCCTTGGTAGAAAATCGGTGACGCATAGCGACGAACCCGCTCGCGGCTCTTTCCAATGCGCCTTCCGGCTCACTAATACTCCTGATCTGGATACACTAGTCATGTTAGCTCCTGTTGGTTCAGCTTTTGAATTGAGCTGATCGGCACGACTGGCCCAATCAACAACAGAAACAGGTTAAGACATGGACATGACAACCCTATGTCAGCAGGTTTTTGGGCCCGTAAAAGGCCGCAATCGTACTCGTGCTCCTGCTCGTCCTCGTGCTCGAAAGAGGGCGGTTTTAGCACGCGAGATTCCCGGACCACGGCGGACGGAGTAACCAGTAATCAGTAGGTCAGTAATCAGATCGAAACCCGAGTGCAAACTCAACGCGACGGGGACAAACGCATTTTCGAGGACGAGGACGAGCACGAGCACGAGGACGATTCAAATTACCGACCCCTAACCAACAGCCCGCTCCCCACCGACCCAGACCTCATGCACGTTGAACTGGTCATCGAAAACGACAAAGTCAGCGTTTTTCGTGATAGCGATCGACCCCATCGTCTTTTCCCGGCCCAGGACCCGTGCCGGAGTGAGACTTGCCATTCTGACCGCTTCAATCAAAGGCAAACCCATCGCTCCTGCGGTGAACCGAACGAGATCGATGGTCCGCGCCAGGCTACCGGCCAACGCCGAACCATCGGCAAGCATTCCGAAGCCTTCGCCAACTTTACAATCCAACCGGCCTAGGCGGAATCGATAATCGGGCGGCATTCCCGCTCCCGCCAATGCATCGGTAATCAGCATTATCCGATCGGGGCCTTTTGCGTTGTAAGCCATCCTGGTCAGCGTGGGCACAACGTGAAATCCATCGGAAACCAATTCACAAAAAAGGCTGTCCTCGGCCAGAGCGTATTCCAAAACACCGGGCTGCCGAAACATCCCCTTTTTCGTCGCGGAGGACATCGCGTTGAAGAGATGGGTCACCTTGGTGAGACCAGCATCAACGGCTTTTCGCATGTCCTCGCCGCTAGCCTCGGTGTGGCCCGCGCTCGAGCGAATGCCGGCAGCAGCGGCCGCTGAAATAAACTCCAGGGCGCCTGGCAATTCCGGCGCAATGGTGATCTGGGAAATCGCGGACGACCGGGCAAGGACCCACTGAATATCGGCCTTCGTGGGTGGCCTCATCAGACTGGGATCCTGCGCACCGGCCTTCCCCGGAGCTAAATGCGGCCCCTCCAGATGAACCGGCATTAGCCGGCAACGGGTCAACGGCTGGGCCTGTTCCCACCGCGAGATCACGGTCTCAAACCTTTCGTAGGTCGCGGTTGCAGCAGTCGGACAGAGTGAGGTCGTACCGCCGGTCAGATGAAACGTCGCCGCGGCAGCGAATCCCTCCGCCGTGGCGTCGAGAAAATCAAATCCGTGGCCACCATGAATATGGAGATCGATGAACCCCGGGGCCAGATAGAGATTCTGGGCGTCAAAATTTTCGTCCCTGGGAATCGGATTACCCCGTCCAATTCCGGTAATGGTACCAGACTCAAAGGTCACCCAGCCTTCCCCGAGCACCTGATCCTCTAAAATTACGCGGGCATTACTAATTGAGGGCACGATATTCCACTAGTGTGGAGCGGTCTTCGTTGCAAGTGCCGGGGACCGCGTCTTTGTCGCCCATCCACCGGATCGAAGCCAAGCGCGACTTTAAGCTCCGTAGGAGCGCAATCTTTATAGAATGCCGTCGCACGAATTCGGAATAGCTCCGTTAGGAGCGACATAGACGGCGAATCTTTGCACCCAGACTGGGCCCTCCATTGTTTCTCGCAACACGTAGTGCCAAGCCTGTTTCTAGCACTCGGTTGCACACCATTAGATTCCGCTCCTAACGGAGCTGTCGCGAATTCTTTATGCGTCCGTGCTATAAAGATATGACTCCTACGGAGCCGGTTGGGCAATAGACAGAACCAATCACCGAACATCACGTACGCGCCAAAGATCGTTTTCCTTCAAGAAAGCGTTTCTCCAACCGCCTCCGCGCTTCAGCAGCGTCGCGGCTGGCCGC
Source organism: Verrucomicrobiota bacterium (assembly GCA_019237325.1). Taxonomy (GTDB): domain Bacteria; phylum Verrucomicrobiota; class Verrucomicrobiia; order Chthoniobacterales; family JAFAMB01; genus JAFAVN01. The sequence goes on from JAFAHI010000350.1 coordinate 15,705, forward strand.
CAACTCAAGAGCTTTGCCCAGTTCAATGCGCCCGCTTGGGCCGACTACTGCTGACGGGTCACCAGTTGCTATCGGCACCTCAACCCGCAAATTGGCGTCGTCTTGTGCGATATCATCATCGGGTCCAGCCGACAGATCGAGAGGCGGTGATGGCCCGCGACGCCCGAGAACCAGGACCCCGTCTCGTTTGTGAAACCCCTCACGAATAAACCTCGCGGTGGTAAAAATCAGAATCAGCGGGGCCGGCCAAACCAACATCCAGATAACCGGTGCCTTGCTGCTTGCCGCTACAACGACGCCTAACAACGCCAGTAATAATATCGATAACCACAATAGTGAGAGGCCGTTCGAAAGATCACGTTCTCCTCGCCGGCCTGGTCGTATCGCTGTGACTTCTTTTATCATGTCTCTCCTGATGCCTATCAAGGTATTAAACGAATGATTGGGCCGTTTATTCCCCTCCAATCGCTCAGTTCGCCAGTATACGGGTGAGGATGACAGCCCTATGTCAGCAGGTTTTTGGACGAGCGCCTGCTCGTCCTGTGAGACGCGAGAAGTGATTGGTGAGAGGTGAGAAGCGGGTCGACGCCCCGTGGTCGAGCCTCGCTTATTTCTGCTCGCCTAGCCGTGCCATGTATCCAGATCGGCAGCACGCCTGACGCACTACGAATTACTTCTCACCTCTCGCGTCTCATGTGACGAGCAGGCGCTCGTCACAGAGAGGTGCGCTCCAAAAAGTGTTCGAGCACTTCCCCTGGACTCAGCTTAGTGAAATCGCATGGCACCGTTTTTTGGATCCGTTCTCGGGTCGCGGGCAGTAATTCGTTTAATATTTGTAGATTAATCTCTTTGGGTGCGGCCAGCCAGCAACCGTTCCGCGCGTTCTGCCGGATAATATCCGTGATCCGACTCGCAATCTGGCGAATCAGGCGGCGCTTTGCTTCAAGCTTAAGGTTGTGGTCATCCGCCTTTGGTGCACTGCTGCCGTTCTGTGTTCGCGTCCCCTGGCGGCCCGCCAGATCCGAGACCCGATCTTTGAGCCGGCTGTGCGCCTCGTCCAGCACCACCTGTTCTAGCTGTTCGAGACGTGGGGTTCGTTGCGGAGTAAGGTCAACTCGATATGCCCTAACTAGACCAAGATCGACGACGATGATGAGTTTGTCTTTCATGGTTGACTACGCAATGCGCTGTAGTGTCGCGCACTTCTCTCGGATTTCCCAAGATATTCTCTCCTTTGATCAGTGTTAGACGCTGAGTAAAACGAGTCGTTCATTACTCGGCTCGCTTCGAGTGACCTTTAGCTAACGCTTTATCTTGCGCCCCCGCGTCACGGAGGTGACTGGTGACGTCAAAAGTCGACCGGAACGCAGCAAGCAGGGATCGCTGATCATTTTTTTGAACGCGCATCCTTGCCGCGCAGCCAAAGGCCACTTGCAACAAATAAGCTCCTGGGGAGAGTTAGCCATGGCTTCCTCTCCCGATTCCGCCCCGACGGCGGGGCAAACCAGTCTCGCACTATTAATTATCCGTATCGCCGCAGGAATTGTTTTCCTTTACCACGGCAGCCAAATTCTATTTGGAGCTTTTGGTGGGCCAGGCCCCCAAGGTTTTGCCGCGTCCATGCATGCGCCCGCTATTGTGGGTTATCTGATTGGACTCGCCCAGTTCGCGGGAGGACTAGCGATTCTAACCGGTCTCCTAATCCGGGTCGGAGCCGTCTGTATTATTATTGTAATGCTCGGTGCCATCTTCCTGGTACACCTTCCCCATGGATTTGACGTATCCAAACACGGAATGGAATACGCTCTGACCCAACTCCTCATTGCGCTCGCGCTGCTGATTGCAGGAGGCGGGGCGTACTCCTTGGGCTCCGTCCTTCCACAGGGATTGCGGAAACTGTAAGAGCAGGAGCTAGGAGGCGCCGTTTAGCAAATCGTCCTCGTACTCGTCGTCGTCCTCGTCCTCGATTGGGAGTCTGTTTCTTGGCCCCGCGCGGTTTTTCCACGGTTCCGATCCAGCGGCTCCCAGACCAAAACACCCCGCAAACAATTTCGAGGACAGCTTGCCCGACGTAGCCTCCCGGAGTTTCAGACGACGGGGCGAAGTCGGGAGGACGACGACGAGTACGAGGACGATTACTGGTCCTAGCTCTTGGGAGTTGGCCTCAGGAAGGGATTCTCGGTCCTCTGCTGTTCTTCCGGAGTGAGGCACTCGCGAAGTTCCGCCTCGATCTCTTGTATGGTGTTCGTCGAAGTATGAATATGATGTTCGCGGTCGTATTCGGCCAACAAGCGCTGGTAGGCGTGACACAGAATCGCGAGCCGGGCTAGAAGATAGACTGAGATGATGGCTTGCCCTTCCGGCAGCGGACACATCTGTTTCGCTAGTGTGCGAAGACTCTCCTCATTTAAGATGAAGATTTCGCGCTTAGTGTAACTCAGCGCCGGGCTATTGATCTGGGCCGTTATCTCGTGGGCCACAAAATCGATCCTGATGCCGAAACGCAGCTGATCCTTTCCTTCGAAAGAAAAATATAATGATTCATCCGCCTGATTCTCGGCGTAAAGCTCGGCACCGCGCCGCCGGACATCGGTTAACCAGTTGTCAACGAGCGTTTTGAGTGATGCGGTAGTACTCATGCTATGTCTACTACAATATGAGACGAGCCGTCCGGCTCAACTGGACGGAAACCCGTGCCCGGTTAAAAATCAAACCACCATCGATAGGCTCCTGCGAAATACCTAAGACCTCAGAAACGATCCCTGCCGGACCATCGAAATTTCCAATGCTGAATTCTGATCCGGATTACTGATCACCAACCAAACCATCACCTCTCCCCAACTACTTCTTCCACTATGGGACGATTCATCATCCTCTCCGGTCCGTCCTGTGTCGGTAAGGGACCGCTGCACAGCGCATTCTCAAAGTTCTATCCCGAACAGGCAGCCAGCCTGCACAAACTCGTACTTTACAACTGTCGCTCCCCGC
>JAFAHI010000070.1 GCA_019237325.1 Verrucomicrobiota bacterium
TCGAGGTGTATCGAAATAACGACCTGCAGCAAAGGTTCTAGGCCATCGGTTTTAGGTTATACGTTTCAAGTTATAGGTTTTAAGTCCTGCGAGTTTGCTACCCAATCTGATCACGCAATGCAGAGAACCTAAAACTTAAAACTTATAACCTAAAACTTGAAACCCATGGTTCTTACAGCTTCTGTGATCGGGTGCGGCGTGGGAGGCCGGTTAAGTTTAGAAGCGCTCACGGCTTCTCCGCTATTTCAGTTGGTCGCAGCGGCCGATGTCAGGTTCGAGGTTCACAAGTCTCTTCAACAGGACTTTCCCGGATTACAGACTTTCAGTTCTCATCAAGAGATGTTCGCGCAATGTCCGACCGATGTGGTCTGTGTGAGTACTTATGCGCCTTCTCATGAATCGATCGTGCTTGACGCTTTAGCAGTGCCGTCCCTGCGCGGGATCTTGGTTGAGAAACCGCTCGGTGATACCGCGGTCGCTGGGCGGCAGATCATCGAGGCGATTAAAGCCCGAAAGTTGCCCATGGTCGTTCCTCATGGCCTACGCACCCGGGCGACTTCGCTCGAAGTCATCGATAGAGTCCTCCATAGTGAGATCGGAGAGCTACGCTCGATCGAAGTTCAGTGCGACAAATGGGATCTGTTGAATGCTGGGATCCACTGGCTCGATTTTTGTCTGGCGGCGACTGGCGAAGCACCGATTGCATCGGTGCTGGCTGCTTGTGATACCTCTACGCGAACCTATCGCGATGGGATGCAGGTTGAGACCGTTGCCGTTACTTACGTGGAAAATGTTAATGGCGTCCGCATGATCCTGCAGACGGGCGATTTTCTCCGGGTCAATACTCCCGGAAAGCAGATCTTGTTTCGCTTACTCGGCACCGGCGGGATCATCGAGTTTTGGGCCTGGGAGAACGGTTATTCGATATTGAATGCTCAATATCCGGCTGGTCAGATCATTGTTCCGGATGAGTTTCCGGTGTTCGGTCATCGCCGGCATTTAGAAACTCTAGCAGAGCAGATTCGGTCAGGAACGCCTGCCTATCGGTTGCCTGAGAGCTCGCTAACCGCATTGGAGATCTGCGAGGCAGCGTTCTTGTCATGGCAGCACCGATGCCAGGTGCGATTTCCGCTCGCTTCTTTTGTTCCGCCCGCTCCGTCTGACTGGCATCCCGGGAAGCCTTATTTTGGAGCCGGCGGCGGACGTGATGGGCGGAAGCTGGGGCAACAGTTTTAGATTTTAGGTTATAGGTTTTAAGTTAGAAGTTCCGGGCACATCGAATCATTGCGGGCACAGGTCCACGAGCAACCTACAACTTAGAACTTAGAACTTAGAACTTGGAACCTAAAACCTATAACTTTTAACCCATAGGCCATGGCCCTTTCTTTCGGAATCATTGGTAGCGGTTGGCGTGCTGAATTTTTTTTACGGATCGCGCGGGACTTGCCGGAACAATTTCCGTTGGCGGGCGTCGTTGCTCGTAATCCGGACAAACGAGCGGAGCTCGGACGCCGTTGGGCGGCTCCAACGTTTTCGACCTTGGACGAGTTGCTGACGGAAAGACGTCCCGACTTTGTAGTCACTTCGGTCTCGGCCAGCGCAAACCTCGAATGGATGGAGACCTTATCGGAGCGAGGGGTGCCAGTGCTCTCGGAAACACCAATTGGCCGGGATCTGAAGGAACTTCATCGGGTGGTCGATCTAGAGCGGGCAGGAGCGCGGGTCCAAGTGGCGGAGCAATATCTATTTCAGCCGCTACACGCAGCCCGGCTGGCGCTGATCGAAAGTGGTAAATTGGGAACCATCCACGAGACAGACGTATCGATTGCTCACGGTTACCACGGTGTCAGTTTACTTCGACATTTTCTGCAAACCGGCCTGCGATTACCTAAGATCACTGCGCGCCGTTTCACCTCGCGAATCGTGGCAGGTCCGCATCGGAACCGGCTACCGGCTGAAAGAAAGATGGTAGAATCGGTGAGAACAATTGCTCAGCTCGATTACGGCGACCGGTTGGGGATTTACGATTTTACGGGAGACCAATATCATTCCTGGATCCGATCCCCGCGGCTGATGGTGCGAGGTGAAGAAGGAGAGATTAATCAAACCACCGTCCGTTTGCTGAAACGTTTTGATACCCCGTTCCAGTTCGATCTGGTCCGACGGGATACCGGGCATGCGGGCAATCTAGAAGGTTATTCGCATCGGAGCATCAGCGGCGGAGGAGAGGTCCTGTACGAGAATCCTTACCCAGCTATGCGTTGGAACGACGATGAGATCGCGGTCGCCACTTCGCTGACTCGGATGGCAACTTACGTGACGACAGGCGAACCCGCTTACAGCGCAGCGGAAGCGTGTCATGACTGCTATCTCGACCAGCTGATAGAGGAGGCTGCGACGAGTGGTCAGGTGGTCGTTGGAGAGACACAACCGTGGATGTGAGCGAGCGAAAAGCGCCGGGATTCAGAATCCAGGAGCCAGGAGGCACGGGGTCAGCCAGGCCACGTGGCTGGAGGGGAGCCGCTTTATCGCATGGCAGTTCTGTCGTTTTGCAGCAAGCGGCTCCCGAAAACGTCTCCTGATCTGCCATGTCCCAACCTATTCGGAGATCGAATTTTTCCGCGAGCCTGGTGAGGCCTCTGAAAAAGTTGGTTCTAACGATCAGTCCCGTGGGTTCACCGGAAGCACTGAAGAAGCGATAGAAGAAAACACATCAGGGGTAATTCGCGGGAGCCGCCTGCTGCCCTCTTGGTTCGGCCAGATACACCCTGATACAAATACGGGAGGGTGTATTGCCACATTCCTAAGCGGCTCCCCTCCAGGCCACGTGAACCTACGCTTTACTTCAGCTTAGCCAGCACCTGCTCGCCCTCTTGCTTGACCTGTACGTCGTCTTTCTCGGTATTCTGCATCGCCAGGCCCTTTTCGATAAAGCGGCGACCTTCATCTTTTCGGCCCATCTCTACGTAGACTGTACCGAGAGCGATATAATGCATTAGCCGACTGGGGTTGAGCTGAATCGCTTTTTCAAAGCAGGTGGCTGCTTCCTGAAAGGTGGCTGGGGGTAACCCTCCTACCGCTTGAGCGAGCGCTCGATGAAATGGATCCACTTCCGCCAGACCCTGATACCAACGGCCTAAGACGTGCCAGCCCAAATCGTTGCTCGGGTCTAGCTCGGTCACTTTATCGCACGCGTCTTTGATGACATGGACCGAGTCAAACCTTTGCCGGTAGCCTTCAAAAGGCTGCAGCTTTCCGACGCTGATAGCCACGGCTAGTTGAGCGTCCGGATCTTTTGGGCTGAGCGTGACTGCTCGCTTCGCGTAATCGACCGCTTCGCCCCCAAGGCGGACCTTGCTTGACCGATCCGTCTCATCCATCATCAGGTGCCGGTATTCTCGGGATATGTGGCAAAGTAAGCGGACATTGTTGGGCTCAAGCTTTTCGGCTGGCAGATAATATTTGAGAGCCTCGGCGGCTTGGAACTTGGCGTAAAATAGATCTCCTTCAGCGATCAAAGCATCCGCTGATTGAGCTCGCAGCACTCCGCCAGTAAACAGCAGGGCTACGGTGACCGGGATAGAGCGCAATAATACAGCATTCATAATTCTCACGAACCAGGGACGCTTGTAAGGACCAAGAAGGGCCGCAACGCAGCTGGCAGCAGCTTGAGTGTATCAGTTACAAATATATCGGCAACATTGAAGTTAGTTACAATTCTGTGAGAATCGATAGTCGGTACAGATCGGCTCCCGCTCATTCGTCTTTTTCGTCTTTTCTGAACCCTAGACATGGCCACGTCCGGGCCAGATCCAACGGAGCGGGAGCTGATCCCTACCGAGTTGCCTCAACTATCCGTCCGGCATTTAGGAGTTCCGCTTCACTTAGCCGGGGGCCGACCAGCTGCAGGCTGGTCAGCGGAAAATGCTCGTGGCTGAGGGGGATCGGTACAGCCAAAGCTGGATTTCCAGCAAGATTTACCGGGACGGTATTTTGGATATTCAGGACCCGTGCTTCTAAGAGAGCAATTCGACCAAACCAGGGAATCGCGGGCGGCGTTGTCTGAAGGGTTGGCAGCGCGATGAGGTCTACTTTCTTGAATTCCTCATGCAGCGCATGTTGCCACGCCGGGCGGCGTTCCAGCGCCTTCCGGTACTGGCCCGGATACAAAATTCTGCCCAGAAGAATTACCGCCGTGGTTCTGGCACGAACCCCCCATTTTAAACTGTATTTTTGGTCGCTCATCCAGGCGGCGGCTGCCGCCACAGTGTTACCGTCCTTCTTGGCGGCGTCCCACTTCGCTTTGAAGGCTTGATCCAAAGGCACGACTTGAAATCCCGCACGCGACAAGGCGTCATCGACCGCCTTGTCGATCTTTGGATCGGTGCCGCTCAAATAGAGCCTGCCAACCCGGATTTGTTTTCCCAGCGGTTTGTTTCTCACTGCTGCTGCATACCGGGCGGCGAACCCTTTTTCCAAGAGATCCATGCCCTGGACGGTATGGGCGATGTCTTTAGCCATAGGACCAACCGTATCCAGATGTTTTGGCTCTACTGGAAACACTCCCTTCAGAGAGACCAACCCGTAAGTTATTTTAAGTCCCACGATCCCGCAGCAAGCTGCCGGAACTCGAATCGAACCGGCAGTATCAGTGCCGAAAGTAATATCCGCGAGACCGCTCTCTACTGACGCCGCCGATCCACTGGACGATCCTCCAGGAATAATCTGGTGCAGCTTGCTGAAAGGGTTCCTTGGCGTGCCGTAATAATCGTTGATGCCGGAGGGCGACAGGGTCAACTCACTCAGGTTGGTCTTTCCCACGATGCGAACATGACGCTCCCGAGCGATAGCCAAGCAGGCGGCATCGTGGGCAGCGGGCAAGCTGGTGCTCGCGACGTATTGTGAACCCGCGGTAGTAACTACCCCTTTTAGGTCGATGTTGTCTTTAACTGCGAGACATAGCTCGTTGTCTTTCGCGGGGACCGGCCAATAGACGATGAAGTCATGATGGTGACTACCGGCAGCGGTACGCCGCTCTGGGATCGTGCACCCGCTGATCCAGAGTGCGAGGAGAAGGCAGAAAACGAGGGATAGCGAGGGGAAGCGGCACGCCATGGCGGGACTCTACTATCATGAAAATTCATTCAAGTAAGCAGTAAACAGTCAGCAGTAAGTTTAAAAACTGGTCTCTGCTTACTGCTCACTGCGTAGTGCTTACTACTTACTACTTACTGCTTACTGCTTGACGCGCCCCCTAGTCTCTCCCCATGGCTGCGCGTATTCGCGCGCGCAACTTCAGGTGCGAGTCGGTCCGTCTATGACCAGATTTTTCCGCGACGGCTTTTTCCACTGCAGATCGGTTTGCGAGCTCAACCAACCGTCCCGCACTCAGCAGCCGCGCCTCGCTCAGACGCGGTCCGATCAGCTGCAGGCTAGTTACAGGAATATCCTTGTCATCCACTGGTACCGGCATGGCCAATGCGGGGTTCCCGGCGTAGTTGACAGCCGCCGTGTTTTCCAAGCCGAGGACCAGAGCTTCAAAAACCGGCGTACCGCCAACCACTGGGACTCTTGGCGGCAGTTTTTTTAGCGTAGGCAGAGCAATCAAGTCCACATGCGCAAACGCCTGGCGCAGGGCGCGCCGCCAAGCAGCTTGTCTACTCAGCGCGTTTTTGTAGTTCGTATCGTATTGTATTTCGCCTAGGGCGATTGCCGCTTTAACCTTGCCGCCGACTTCTGGTTTCGAAAGCAGTTTTCCGTCGCTTATCCAGGCGCCGGCCTCAGCCACAGTCGTGGCGTCTTTCTCGGCTTGTTCCCAGCTAGCCTTAAACACCTTCCCTAACGGAACGACCGTAAAATGCGCCTGAGCCAGAGCCGCATCAATGGCCTGATCGATTTTCGGATCGGTTCCGCTCACATACAATCGCCCAACCCGAATTTCTCTGGGAGACGAGCTCGCGACGGCAGACTCGTATTGACCCCGAAAACCTCTTTCCAAGAGATCCATCCCTTCGACCACATGATCAATGTCTTTACCCATGGGTCCAACGGTGTCCATGTGCTTCGGCTCTAAAGGGTATACGCCCCGCAACGGAACCAAGCCATAGGTGGTCTTTAATCCAACGATGCCACAGCAAGCCGCTGGAACCCGAACGGATCCTGCGGTGTCCGTCCCAAAAGCGACGTCGGCCATACCGCTCTGAACCGCAACCGCACTCCCGGATGAGGAGCCGCCCGGAATGAGATCCCGGCGCCTACTCAACCGGTTTTTTGGGATACCAAAGTATTCGTTCATTCCAGTCACACCGACGGCGAGCTCGTCCAGGTTGGTCTTACCCACGATAAGAACCCCTCTTTCCCGGGCGATAGCCATACAGGCAGCGTCCTTGGCAGCCGGAAGCCGGTTTTTTTCGAAATAGGCGGAGCCTGCCGTCGTAACGAAGCCCTTGAGGTCGATGAGATCTTTCACTGCTAAACGCAGGTCACCTGAATCCTTCGGATGTGGCCAATAATCGATGAACGCGTCATTCCGCGTGATACTGGCCTCGTGGTTGAACGGAGTTACACAGCCACTGAGAAGCGAGACAATTAACGTTGCACTCCACACCACTTGGGCTGCGGAGCAGCGCCGGTTTTTACGATCCATCGATAAAAAAGAGTCCTAGGGCTTGGATGACTTGGAAACTAGCGGCCTATCTATTGAATTGTTTACACTGAGCTCTACCAATCGACCCGCATTTAAGAGTTGCGCTTCACTTAAGGGTGGACCGATTAATTGGAGGCTGGTCAGCGGAACTGCCCGGTCCTCGATCGGGATCGGGACTGCTAACGCCGGATTACCGGCTAAACTTATGGGGGTGGTGTTTTGGATACTGAGCATTTGCGCTTCAAAGACCGCAGTGCTTCCTAGCGGGGGACTTGACGGTGTCAAGATCTGAAGCGTTGGCACGGCAATGAAGTCGACAGTCCTCAATGCCTTTTGGAGCTTCTCTTGCCAGGCTAGGCGCCTTCTCAAGGCGCTCTTATAGTTGACATTATATTCGTACTCTCCCAGCGCGAGGATCGACGAGGTCTTTGCGCTCACGCCTGGCTTGCCCAAATATTTTTGGTCATGAAACCAGGCGCCGGCTGCCGCTAGCGTATTGCCGTCTTTTTTTGCTTGCTCCCACGCCGTCCTTAAAGAATTGCCCAAGGGAATCACATGAAATTGAGCCGCAGCCAGCGCGGCATCGATGGCTTGGTCAATTCTATGATCAGTTCCGGGCAAGTACAGGCGCCCGATTCTGATTTGGCGACCGAAAGGCTTGCTCGAGACCGCCTTTGCATACCGGTCGGCAAAGCCTTGTTCGAGCAGATCCATTCCCTGGACAGCATGATCGACGTCTCTCGCTATCGGCCCTACCGTGTCGAGATACTTCGGTTCGATCGGTAAAACCCCATCGAGCGGGACAAGGCCAAGCGTCGTCTTTAACCCCACCACGCCGCAACAAGCGGCCGGAACTCGGACTGAGCCTGCCGTATCGGTTCCAAAAGCCACATCAGCCAAACCGCTTTGGACCGCAACCGCTGAACCGCTGGATGAACCACCGGGAATCAGCTTCACTTTTCGGCTGAGTCGATTCTTGGGAATGCCGTAGTATTGATTGAACCCGGAGGGCGCGACTGCGAACTCGCTCATGTTGGTCTTTCCAACGATTACGACATTTCGTTCGCGGGCGATCGCCAAACAGGCCGCATCCGATTGAGCCGGTTGACCGGACTTAGCCAAATACTCGGAACCAGCGCTGGTGATTGTTCCTTTCAGGTCGATCAAATCTTTGACCGCTAAGCGTAAACCCGTTTCATCCTTTGGAGGCGGCCAATAAGTGATGAAAGCGCGGTCGCTGGTTGCGGTCGAATGAACCAGCAGGTTGACGCAACCGCTCAACCAGAGCGACAACGCCAGCAGCAGAACCTGGGGTATGCGGTTTCGCCGCGTTTGCGGTCTTATCATTGGCTAACCAGAACGGAGAGAAGCTTTTTGCGCTAATTCTCCACTGGCTGTCAAGGATGGTATTTCCGCAAGATCAGGTTTGATAAAAAGATGATGCCAGAGTTGAGTGGCCACGACCGCCACTAGACCCATTTCCACCGAGAGCCGCTCCAGGGAATCGGGCCGGAGCTGGCGAAAAGCGTGACGCCAATGGCGGACCTGCTCGACATCGAAGTAACCGGTCCGGCGCAGCGATTCTTCGCTCATCAACTGCCCCACAAATGGTGGTTCCGGTTCGATATGAAAACTGTCCAAAGGCGCTCGGAAGATCTGTTTTTGGCGCCGATAAACCGAAGGCGGCACCCAACGCTTCGCTAAAAGACGCAACAAATGTTTGTCCCGAAAGCCGCGGAGCTTCCACCGTGGATCGAGTGAAGCCAGAAAACTGAAGACCTCCTCATCCAGGAACGGGTAACGCACCTCAACCGAGGAATTCATAGCCACCCGGTCTCCTTTGGCCTGTAAAAGATGTCCGGCCAAAGTAACTCGAGCGGCTACCCAAACCCCGCGGTTTAACGGGTGCCAGCGTTTGGCCCGATCCAAAGGGATTTTCAGATCGGCCCATGCGTTATGTTTGCGGAGGACCTCGCGCAACGGCGGCGCGTAAAATCTTAGCTTAGAGATTCCGAGCAGACCATAAGCATCGATCCACGCATTGGGTCCGCCGAGGGAGTCCTCCACTTCGCGCCGGAAACTTGCAGAGTACTGCGGGACATGATGCCACCCAAGGTAGCCACGGCGAAATACGTCGCTAAGCGGGATCCCGGGGATAACATCGAGAAAATTAAGGATCTTCGCCGCTTTATACCACGGATACCCGATCAACCATTCGTCAGCGCCTTCACCGGTAAGAACTACTTTTTGGTTAGAGCTATGAACCCGCCCTGCGAGCTGCAACAAGGCCGCACACGACGTGTCAATGACCGGGGCCTCGGCAGAGTGAATCAAGTGAGGATAGGTGTTAAGCACGTCTTCGGTTCGGAAATTCTGAACAATCGGCGGTTTGGTGCCGATATGCCGGGCTACGAGGTTAGCGGCGTCGAGCTCATCCATATCGGGCGCATCAACCCGGACTGTGTACGTATTGATCGCCGGACCCTTTACGTGACAAGCCAGGGCAGCAATGACACTCGAGTCGACACCCCCGGACAAATAGGAACCGACCGGTACGTCCGCCCTGAGCCGTTCCTCAACTGCATTCAGAAGCAGATTCTCGAATCGGTCGACCAGGGCTTTGGCATTTTCGCCGCGATCTTCTTCCCCGCGATCGGGGAAATCCATTTTCCAATACGCCCGCTCTTTGACTTTAGGAGCGGTTCCGGACTGGTCTCCCGGGCGAATCATTAAATAATGACCAGCCTGTAATAATTTAACCCCTCGGAAACAGGTAGTCGGTCCCGGCAAGGCAGAAAAAGTGAAAATATGATCGATTCCGCGGAGATCAGGTTCGGCCGGAACCATACCAGAAGCCAGCAAAGCCTTGATTTCGGAAGCAAAGAGCAGCCAATCTCCCTGTTTGGTCCAATATAATGGAGCGATCCCAAAACGGTCACGGCCAAGGACCAGGCAACGTCGTCGATCGTCCCACAACGCAAACGCAAATTGACCCCGAAGATGTTCAAACATCCTCTCCTGGTCATCTTCCCAATAGTGCGGAATGATCTCGGTATCGCAATGCGTTACCAATCGATGCCCCCTGGATTTCAACTCCGCCCGTCGTTCCGGAAAGTCGAAAAACTCGCCATTGAAGACCACAAATACAGTCCGGTCTTCGTTCGTCACCGGTTGTTGGCCGTCCGCCAAACCGACAATGCTTAGCCGTCTTGAACCCAAGGCGAGGCCCGGTCGCTGGAAATATCCCTCTTCGTCCGGTCCCCGGTGAATGATCGCCTGCGTCATCCTATGGATGACATCGTCACCAAGGGTGCGGCCTCCTGCCAGGTCAATGATTCCAGCGATACCACACATAAAAATGAGCCCTTTAGCCTATTCGCGTACGGGAAAATATCGGTTTTTTTTCCGCTGGCTGCAACCTGCAGCGCCGCCTTCCCGGGAGCGCGGGATTGAGGCCGTGACAAAGGGGCGTCGCCGGGTGTGGTTGGCCAAAGGGCGACGAGCGGATGGGACTTAGGGGACGTATGCAGCTTATACGAAGACCTCCGATAATTCTCATGTGTCCCATAAGTCACATCGGTTTCTTACTCGACAAGCGACCGGCACACTCCATGATTGCGACCGTGTCGGCCTCGTCCCGCAGCCGCGAGAAAGAGCGCTGTATGGCTTGCATTTCACCCGGTGTTCTGCGCTGAATCGAATGTCCGCTGCCTCGGAAACGTCAAAAAACACGATAGAAGTTCCATCCGGACTCGATTTCGTTCGCGAAATCGAAATGTGGTGTTCTCTTTGCCTCGTGTTTGGCACATTGAACCTAAACCACCCCATCATTGACTTCGCTGAAACGAAATCTGTACGCTAGAACTCTCTGCGCACAGTCGGCGCCGCCAACCACCAATTATGTCGAAAGATCCTATTGCAATTATTGGAATCGGATGCCGTTTTCCCGGCGGAATAAATGACGTTGAGTCATTTTGGAAACTCCTGGTCGAAGCGCGCGAAGCCGTCAGCGAGATACCGCCGGACCGATGGAACATAGAACATTTCTATGACGCCGAACCGGGACTACCCGGAAAATCCATCGCCAAGCGGGCCGGATTTCTGGACAATATAGACCAGTTCGACCCGCAATTTTTTGGCATCTCGCCACGGGAAGCTCCGTACGTTGACCCGCAACATCGGTTGCTGCTGGAAACCGCATGGGAGGCAATCGAAGACGCCGGCATAATCCTCGATTTTGAAAACGGCAGCGATATCGGCGTGTACGTGGGGATTTCTCACAACGAATACCAAGGGATTCAGAGTACCGCTCTTGACCATTCCGGAATCGGGCCGCATTCACCCACCGGCTGCGCTCACAGCATCGCTGCTAACCGGGTTTCCTATTGTTTGAATTTGCAGGGACCCAGCGTCGCGATGGATACCGCCTGTTCATCCGCTCTAACTGCGGTGCACATGGCATGCGAACACATTCGCGCCGGTCGCGGCGATACGGCGCTAGCGGGCGGCGTCACCGTGATCATTACGCCGGGTGGTTTTATCGGTTTTTCTCAGGCGTCAATGCTGTCTCCAGAAGGTCACTGCAAAGCGTTTGATGCCGCCGCCAACGGGTTCGTCCGCGGAGAAGGAGCCGGGATGCTACTGCTCAAACGGCTTTCCCGCGCAATAGCGGACGGTGACCCGATCCAAGGGGTTATCATCGGAACCGCACTAAATCAGGATGGCCACACTAATGGAATCTCGCTTCCGAGTGTTGAGGCACAAGCAAGACTAGTCGTCGAAGCATGCGCTGACGCCGGTATCTCTCCTTCTGGAGTCGGGTTCGTTGAAGCTCACGGTACGGGAACAGCGGTGGGAGATCCAATCGAAGCGCATGCGCTTTCGCAGGCACTCTGCCGCGATCGAGCGCCAGAAGCCCCGCTTCTGATCGGGTCCGTGAAGACGAACCTTGGCCATTTGGAGACCGCAGCCGGCCTAGCCGGTCTAATGAAAGCGATGCTCGTATTAAAGCACCGGCGCATCCCTGCCAGCCTGCATTTTAATACTCCAAATCCGAACATCGATCTCGCAGCGTTGAAACTGCGGATACCCACCACACTGGAACCGTTCCCAGAGACGTCAGGACCACGAATGGCCGGCGTCAATTCTTTCGGCTTCGGTGGCGCAAATGCCCACGTCCTTTTGATTGAGCCTCCCCAAGCACCCCAAGCGGAGCACGAAAAGATCCAGTTTGAGCGCGCTTGGCCGGTCATGTTATCCGCTCGCTCAGAAGAATCGTTGCGTTCTTATGCAATGCGGATCGCGGCCTGGGTGGATGAGCGTTCCATTTCGAATGGCCACTCGCCACTCCTGCCAGATTTGGTTTACACCTTAGGTGCACGCCGGAATCACCACGCGCACCGGCTCACTTTGGTTGCCAGCTCCCCGGTGGAATTGGTGCAGGAGTTGACAAACTACGCGACGGGTCAAGCTGGACCCAAGATACAAACGACGTTCGCGCCCCGCCCGGCGCAATTGCCTCGCCTGGGTTTCGTGATGAGCGGGCAAGGTCCGCAGTGGTGGGGCATGGGACGCGAGCTCATGCGCCATGAGCCTGTGTTTCGCGAAGTGATCGAACGCTGTGACTCGGCAATGCGTCCGTACAGCCGATTTTCGCTGATCGGAGAGCTTAGCCGCAGCGAAGAAGACACTCAGATGTCGCGGACTGAAGTCGCGCAACCCGCCATCTTTGCATTCCAAGTGGCCCTGGCCGAACTCTGGAAATCGTGGGGGATTCAGCCCGCGGCAGTGGTCGGGCATAGCGTCGGCGAGATTGCTGCCGCCTGCATCGCTGGTGTGCTGACATTGGAGGAAGCCGCCCGGGTAATCGTTTTGCGAGCTCGATTCATGGAGGAATGCGCGCGAGGCGAAGGCACGATGTTAGCGGTTGGTTTGAACGAAGAGGCTGCCCTGGACCTTATTTCCCGGCATGATCGTACGATCACGGTCGCGGCTTTTAATGGACCGAATTCGGTAACTCTAGCCGGACCTCGGCTCTCGTTGGAGGCAATCGCTGCCGAGCTCGAAGCCGAGGAGAAATTCGCCCGCTTCGTCCGCGTCGACCATCCCTTCCATCACCCGCTGATGCGCCCAGCTTCCGAATCCCTCGAGACAGAGCTGGCCGATCTTGCCCCGCAACCTGAAACGATACCATTCTATAGCACGGTGACCGGGCAGAAATGCGCCGGGGTTGACTGCGTTGCGGCCCACTGGGGACGGGGTATTCGTCAGCCGGTCCGGTTTGCAGCCGCGGTGGATGCCTTGGCCGAAGCGGGAATCGATGTGTGGCTCGAAATCAGCTCGCAACCGGCTTTGGTGCGTTCAATTCAGGATTGTCTCGCCGGACGTAACGGCAGCAAACCCACGGTATTTTCGTCTGTCCGTAAGGACCGCGAACACGAGTCCCTCCTGGAAACGGCTATGGATCTGCATCGATCCAATGTGCCTCTCGACTTTGCCAAGATGACCCCATCGCGCGGGTTGCTGCCACTGCCAGCCTACGCTTGGGACAAAAGCCGTTGGTGGAACGAAGCGAACGACTGGGCAGAAGGACGTCTCAGTCCATCTTGCGGAGGCTTGCTTGAAGCCAAGCTCAATTGCGCAGTACCGACCTGGATCGCTCGGCTGGACAACCGCCAACTTGCCTTCCTCAAGGATCACAAGGTCGACAATTTAGTCGTGTTTCCGGCGGCGGCGTTTGTAGAAATGGTGTTGGAAGCGGGTACCCGGCTCTTCAATGGTCATCCGTTCACGGTTGAGGATTTTGAGATTCGTAAGCCGCTGATTTTACCAGAGCGCCTTTCGGACCTCCAACTTGAGCTGTCGTATGATCCGAACGAGCGAACATTCTCGATCCAGAGCCAGCTGCACCATGGCGCCAGCTGGTCTCTGCACGTTGCCGGCATGATGCGAAGCGAACGCACGGAAACCAGTTTTGGATCGCTAACCTGGGAAAGTTCTCCGGTTACCGGTCTGGCGCCGTTAGTAGTTGAGGATTTCTATCGCTACATGAGCGATATGGGACTCCCTTATGGAGACGAGTTTCGACCACTGCGCTCACTTTCGGCGGGACACGGTCGATCCGAGGGGCAAGTCGCGTTATCAGACAGGACAGCTGGCCGAGCAACTGAGTACTCGCTTCACCCAGTCCTGCTTGACGGGTCACTGCACGTGTTTTCGGCCGCCGCGGCTTCGATGGAGGACCGTAAGGCCGGACTGAAATTACCGGTTCGTTTTTCGAAAATTCTCTTTCTGCATTCACCTGGTGAGATGAGCCGGGTGCGGGCAACCGTTCACCATTGCAGCAGCGAGTACGTCGAGGGCCGAGTCGAAATATTCGATGATAGTGGACGGCCTTGTGTCTTGGTAGACGGATTTCGAGCAATTGCCATTGCTGGGGCGCATCGAGGCGCTGCTCAGGCGATGAATCGTAATGTGCTTTACCACCTGGCCTGGGAGCGAGCACCGCTCGAGCTCCTCAGTTCTCAACCTGAGCCGGTCCCGCTGTCTCGATTACGAGATATCGCCCAGGCGGCACACGATCAGGTGATCGCCGCCCGAGGCCAAGCTGGCTTCGAGCAAGCGATGTTCGCCGGAGATGAGTTGGCAGCGGCTCAACTGGCCGCCGGTATCCGGGAAATGGCATCTGTAGTCGGAGCTCAAGAATTCAGCAGCGCGTCGCTCAGGGTCGCGGAACCGATGCAGTACGTCTTTAATCGCTTCCTGGCCAGCCTTGCAAAACGCGGTTGGCTGGAAGCGAATGGATCGAGTTATCGTCCAACTCCATCCTTCACTGAAGCTGCCGATTCTGCCCCGGAGGTTTTACGCGCATTCATTGCAGATCATCCCGGTTACTTGTCCGAGGCTCTGCTTTGTGCCGAGAGCTGCGCAGAACTCGGTCCAATTCTACGAGGCGAGAAGGATGCGGTGCAGGTTCTGTTCGCGGGTAGTTCAGCGGATTTGCTGGACCATTTCTATTGCGAAGGTCTTTACACGAGTCATTGGTTAGCCGCGATCACGGCGGCCATTCAAGAAGCCGCTCGTCATTTGCCGGAAGGAAGGGGGCTGCGGATTCTGGAAGTCGGCGCGGGAACCGGTGGATTAACCGCCCACGTTCTGCCTTTGATCGAGCACGAGCTGCACTCGTACACTTTTACAGATGTTTCTGCGGCATTTTTTGGATCGGCAAAGCAGAAACTGGCCAACTTTGCCAACGTTGAATACAAGCTCTTCGATTTGGAGAAGCCTGCTGCTGAACAGGATTTTCAGGCCAACGCATTCGATTTTATCGTCGGCACGAACGTCATTCACGCAGCCAGCGACATTCGTTCGGCATTAAAACAGCTCCATATGCTGTTGGCTCCCGGTGGAAGTCTCGCGTTCATGGATGTCGCTAACCCGCAATTATGGACCGAAGCGGTCTTTGGTTTGACCCCGGGATGGTGGCGATTTACGGATCGAGATTTGCGCCCGGTTCATCCGCTCCTGCAGCGCTCCCAATGGGAGGCCCTGCTTCAAGACGCCGGGTTTGAAGAAACGGCAACTCTGTCTGGATTTGTAGGTCCGGAAGGTGAAGGTCAGATCGGGCTTTTGGCCCGGAAGACTTGGCAGAAAGCCCCACGGGATTCGGACGAGCAGGCGCTCGTCCCTACCGGGGGCAATGCCTCGGAGGAACAGGAGCTTCTCCCTACCGAAAAATCTTGGCTAGTAGTTGCGGACCAGTCCGACCTTAGCCAGCAGCTCGTTTCCCAACTCCGAAACGCAGGAATCAGGTGCCGGATCGTTCGGACCGCAGACCATTTTGCTAATACCAAAGCCGACTCCTTCACCGTTGCTGCCGAGCGATTTGGAGATTGGAAGTCTCTTCTAGAGGAGTGCAGCGCGGATGCGCCGCCGGAACGAATTGTTTATTTCTTGAGTGAACCGGCCAAGGGATACACCAACGGTAGTGCAGCATTGATGGAAACAGATGCCTTGCTGCATCTGGTACAGGCGGTCGACACGGTCATCGGGCATACATCGAAAATCCGCCTTGATGTGGTGACCCGAGGTGCACAGCCGGTCGGTCGGACGAAACGCCCTACCACGGTGACTCAGGGTCCCGCGCTTGGATTGTTCAGGGTCATTCTTAATGAGTATCCAGGTTTCTCCGGCCGGGGCATCGATCTGGGGATCGAGCCGTCGCCTTCCGACTTTTCGTTTCTATGGAACGAATTACTGTGCGTCGACGGCGAGCGTGAGGTGGCTTTTAGAGGTGAAGCTCGCTACGTCCAACGGTTTGTCCGTGGCCGATCTTCGCACCAGGAGCACCTTGATTCGTCAGTCCCGCTGCGACTTGAGTCCAGAGAACGCGGCCATCTGGATAGGTTAGGTTTTAAGCCATTTATCCTGCCGGAGTGCGGTCCCGGCCAAGTACTCATCGAAGTTAAAGCGGCCGGTTTGAATTTCAGGGACGTTCTTAAGGCATTGGCCTTGTATCCCATTGAAGCGCCGGACGCCCGGCTTTTTGGCGACGAAGTAGCTGGCCTTGTTAAGGCAGTAGGGTCAGGCGTCGATCATGTGGCTCCGGGCGATCGAGTGTTTGGTCTGGCCGTCTTCGGGCTTGCTACCCAGACATTGGCCAGAGGCGGTGACGTACGGCGGATTCCCGGTGAATTGTCTTTTGAAGAGGCGGCAACCTTGCCGGTCGTGTTCATGACGGCTTGGCATGCGTTATACAACGTTGCCCGAATACGGCCGGGTGAATCGATCCTGATCCATGCCGGCGCCGGTGGAGTCGGGATGGCCGCGATTCAAATCGCGCATTATCTCGGAGTCGAAGTGATTGCGACTGCGGGCAGCCCGGTTAAACGGACCCTGCTCGAGAAATTGGGCGTTAAACATGTGATCGATTCGAGGCGCGGCGACTTTGCCGACGCGGTGATGCAGTTAACGAACCGGCGCGGAGTCGATGTCGTACTAAATGCGCTGGCCGCGGAAGCGATCCCGATGGGGCTCTCATGTCTGGCTGAATTCGGGCGTTTCATTGAGATCGGGAAACGCGACATCTACCAAAATTCGCGCATACCGCTTTGGCCACTCCGGCGAAACGCCTCCTTTCATGTCGTCGCCATGGATGCAGTATTTTCCGGTGACGAATCGTTGACTCGCGGGATGCTAGAAGAAATCTCCACTTTAGTGGAGCGCAGGTCTCTTCGACCTCTTCCGTTTCGTTCCTTCCCGGCTTCGCGGGTTGATGCGGCGTTTCGATTGATGGCGCAAGGAAAGCACATTGGAAAAGTGCTGGTGGCTTTCCCGGAAGTATTCAGACCGCAGCTCGGAGAACCTTTCTCTGCAGGATTTCAGGTTGACCCGGAGGGTTGTTATTTGATTACCGGCGCATTCGGGGGATTCGGAAGAGTCCTGGCGGAGTGGCTGGTGGAAGCGGGGGCTCGACACTTGGCGTTGGTCAGCCGGCGCGGGGCTGACACGCCGGAAGCAGGAGCCTTTGTGAACCGCCTTCGCGATCGCGGAGTTTCTGTTTCGGTCTTTCGTGCGGACATTGGGTCTCCGGACGAGGTGAATCGCATCATGACTGAGATCCGGTCGGAGAACCGTCCATTAAAGGGAGTTTTCCACTTAGCCATGGTGATCGATGATGCGCCATTGGCAGCGCTGACTCGCGATCGGATGAAGAGCGTGCTTGGCCCGAAGGCCACTGGCGCATGGCTGCTCCATCAAGCAACCCAGGATCTTAACCTCGATTGTTTTGTAATGTTTTCGTCGGTATCGAGCGTCTTCGGAAATCCAGCGCAGGGGAACTATGCGGCGGCCAACGCTTTCCTGGATTCATTGGCGCACCATCGCCGGGCATTGGGACTTCCTGCTCTGACGATCAACTGGGGAGCCTTGGGCGGCGAAGGATATGTCGCTCGAAACGAACGCGTCGCTGAGTTTCTCGCCCGGCAAGGCACCGGCGAACTTTCGCCGCGTGAGGTAGTCGACCTGATGGAGTCATCACTGGCGGCGGATTCTACGCAAGTGATCGCGATCCGGGTTGACTGGGCAAAATGGCGGCAGGTCTTCCGCAGCATGCAGGAAAGGCCGCTGCTGGAGCGCATTTTTGCAACCATTGAAGGGCAAGAAACCCCTGGAGTGGTCAGCGACTACCGGCAAAGGATCGAGTCGGCTGCACCGGATGAAATAGAAGGCATCGTGGGGCAAGCGGTCCGCGATGCGGTAGCCTCGGTGTTGCGGGTTAAACCGGAGACTCTGCGGGACGATCAGCCGTTAACCGACCTCGGACTCGATTCGTTGATGGGCGTTGAGATCGAGAATACGCTCGATGCCTCGCTCGGCGTCGCTCTGCCCCCGGCCAGCTTAACCCGGGCTCGTACAATCGGCCAGATCGTGTCCCTGATCGCCGAACACATGGGGGCAAAGCGGAACGGAGCCGCACCGGCGAAAAAAGCACCCGCAAAAGAAACAACCAACCGGACTTCTCCTGAAGAAGTAGACTTGACAGCGCTATCAGATGAAGAAATCGCTAGCTTGCTCGGTGGAGACGCCGCCGCGGAGAGTTCAGATCCGCGAGATGTCGTCCACTGACGAGCATCCGATGGAGATTTCCGAAGACAAGCGCGCCGCTCTCAAGGAGTGGCTGGCGAGCGGGAAAGTTGTCCTGCAGCCGTTGACGTTGCCTCAACGCGAGTTGTGGGAGACTTCGCCAGTACCGGTCGCAGATGTGGCTAACCACATCTGCTGTCTTATCAATATCCGGGGAGTATTGAGTCCGGAAGCCTGCGAAGACGCACTCCGCCGTGTAGTGGAACGACAGGAAGCGTTACGGCTTTCCTTTCTCCCGGGCAAAGCAGGTCCAGTCCAGATGATCCGGCGAACTGCCGAGACGAACCTGCAGTATCGCCCCCTTCCGGACGGACTGTTCCATAACGAAGCGGTGGAAGAAGCGGCGAACGAGGTTTTCAGCAAACCATTGGATCTCGTGCGCGGTCCTCTCTATCGGGCCGAAGTGCTCCGGCTGAGTGCGGACGTTCATGTGATTGTTCTGGCGATACACCACGCCATCGCGGATGGCTGGACACTGGGAGTTTTCGTGGAGGATCTGTGCGCAGCTTACGTGCTGGGAATCATCCGGCCAAAGGAACGTCTCCCTCAGGTTCCTCTGAGCTACGCCGCATGGGGAGCAGCCGAGCGCGAATTCTGGACACCCAAAGAATTGGAGCGGCGAGCTCCTTTCTGGAGATCCCAGCTCGCCGGAACCCGGCGCCTCTGGAGCTCCTTGGAGGGACCGATAACCGCCGCCGGCCCCGCACAAAGGTTGGTTCTTCATTTCCCACCTGATTTAGCCGACGCGGCCCGTGAGCTTGCTCGGAAAACGGGAGCAACGCTCTTTAGCGCGCTGTTGGCCGCATTCCAGATCGCTCTATCGCGATGGACCGGCGAGCCGGATGTTCTCGTGGGCACACCAACGGCGAATCGGACCAAACAATCCGTTCGCGAAACGATGGGGTATTTCGCCGGGATTGTTCCTATCCGCGGTTACGTGGAACCCGAGCGCACTTTTGCCGAGAGCCTGAAGACGATGCATCAAACCGCGACCGATTGCTTTGCCAATGCGATGCCCTTTGCGGAACTCGCTCCGATGCTAGGGGAAAAACCGGTCCCGGGGCATAATCCGGTTTTTGAAGTCCGTTTTGCGCTGCAAAATCATCCCGTTCCCGATGTTGCACTGCACGGCTTGTCCGCATCCCTCAGCATGCGTTCAACTGGGACATCCAGATTTCATCTTGGCTGCGAAATTACCGTAGTAGATGAAGGACTCGAGGTCGTATGGCTTTTCCGTCCCCAGCTGTTCCCGCTGGCGGAAATCAAAAACCTAGCTAACCTCTTTCAAGCGATACTGGCCGCCGCCTGTAGCTCCCCCGACAGCCGCATCAATACCTTGGTCGGCAAAAACGCATGAGCACAACACCGTCAACAGAAGTTTTAAGCCAGCAAGAACGACCACCCTGGGTGAGCCGGGCCGCTTTCCCGCTGTTGGTGGCGATTTACTTTGTGACCGAAGCAGCCCTGTTAGCGTCTGTGTATCTAGGGTCTTTCTGGGTAAGCCTTTTGTTGATGCTGTTTGTTAGTCATCTAATGCACGGGATGCTGATCGCTTTTCATGAAGCCACTCACGGCTTGCTCCGCAAGAACCGCCGTTTGAACGAGATCGATGGAGTCATTATCGGGGTGATGAGCTTCATGAGCTTCAACCTTTACCGAGCTGCTCATCAACTGCACCATGCGCATCTGGCCACTCAAAAAGACGAAGAACTCTGGCCGTTCGACATTCCCGGTACACCCCGATGGGTCAGGGTCCTGTGCGCTGTTCTAGAGCTTACCTTCGGCATTTTTTACACCCCATTCTTGTTCGTCCGAACTTTTTTTCGTAAGGGCTCCCCTATCCGCAATACGAAACTCCGGCGGAGAATCTGGTCGGAATTCGTTTTGATGGCGGTTGTCTGGGTCTGCATCCTCGGCGCAGTCGCCATCACAGGTACTTGGAAATACTTTCTATGGCTTTATGTGGCGCCGGCATTCTTGGCTGCGAACATGCAGAGCTGGCGCAAATATATCGAGCATGTCGGCCTGACGGGCTCGACTGTGAATAGCTCCACCCGAAGTATCATCGCTGAAGGACCACTTGGGAAATTCGTTGCGTTAACTTTGCTACACGAACCATTTCATGGTGTTCATCATTGGCGTTCCGGTATCCCTCACGCTGAGTTGCCGTTATTCGCTTCGGCACTTGAACCGAAGAATCCGGATGAGATCGCCCCATTTCCCAGCTATTGGCATGCGTTCAAGCATCTGTTCCGCAATCTAGCGAATCCCCGAGTCGGTTCTCAGTGGCTTACGACGACCTCGTGAGGATCAACAACGAACGGGAACGCCCGGTGTCATGCCCGATTCAATCAGTGAGAGCTCATTGCTGCGTAAAAAAAAATTTTCGCTTACCGCAACTAGTGCTATCATCGTCGCCCAACCTTACCAGGCTGCGTTGAGTTTGCAGCCCAGCTCTGCCGTCCGAGACCAACTTGGATTCGAGTTTTGGATTGAATAGAACCAGAGCGGCCCTCGACGGATTTAGAAAAACAAGAGGGCCGGCAAAACCATAATGCCAACAACCTACCTATGCAGCCATCGCTTCGGTCCGATCAATCCGCAGCCATTGACACCGTGTCAGACAGCCCTGTTTCAAACGTTTTTGAGGCGGTGGGGCTAAAGAAAGACTTTGATGACGGCGCTGTACAAGCCCTCCGAAGTTTGGATCTCCAGATCCCGGAAGGGGAATTCATCGCCATCACCGGCCCAAGCGGTTGTGGCAAGACCACGCTACTTCAGTTGTTGGGCGCACTGGATCGGCCTAGCGCTGGCACCTTAGTGTTCAGGGGAGTTTCCATTCCCGACTTGCCGGATCCCGCCGCTTATCGGTCCCAAGAAATCGGATTTGTGTTCCAATCGTTCCATCTTCTACCGACGTTTACCGCGTTAGAGAATGTGCAAATCCCGATGCTCGAAAATCGGATGTCGAGCGCGAAGCGCAAGGATCGTGCGCGTGAGCTTTTGAAGTCGGTAGGCCTGGAACGCCGGCTGAACCACTTCCCGTCCAAACTATCGGGAGGAGAAAGACAGCGAGTGGCAATTGCCCGCAGCCTGGCTAACGACCCCTCCGTACTACTCGCCGATGAACCGACGGGCAACTTGGACAGCGACAATGCCGCCATGATCCTGGACTTGCTCACTCAGATTCAGCAGGAAAAACGGATGACTCTCGTGCTCGTGACTCACGACGACCGGGTCGCCCACCGGGCAGCGCGAATCGTTCATATGATTGATGGACATGCGGTGTCAGACCGTCAAACGGGTAACGGAGTCTACCAATGAGTTTTGTTACTGTCGTTGTCCGGGGTTTAATCCGTCGTCGGACCCGGACCACTCTGACGCTGTTAGGGATCTCGATCGGAATTGCCGCGGTTGTAGCGTTAGTCGGGCTATCGCGAGGGCTTAACAAAAGCTGGGCCGCGGGAATGAAAGCGCGCGGGACAGATGTCGTGGTCAGCAACATGACCAGTTCACTCGTCCCGAAGCCATTCAATGCTACCGTGCGCGACCGGATCGCGCACCTTCCGCATATCGCTGCCACCTGTACGCTCTTGGTCGACCTCATGAGCGTTGAAAACACCGAGATGATCATGGTGTCGGGCCGAGAATGGGGCGGGTTCACCTGGGCAAACCTGAAGCTGATCTCTGGTAGAATGCCGAACGACGCGCAAGAGAAAGCGGTCGTGCTTGGGCGTACGGCGGCCGACGTGCTCAAAAAGAAGGTTGGCGATCCGATCCAGATCGAGACTGCGGAACTGAAAGTCGTTGGGATTGTCGACGGCAATGCTTGGGTCGAGAACGGTTCAGTGATTCTTTCTTTGCCATTGTTGCAGGAGATCACCGGCGACCAAGATAGAATCAACGTCATCGATGTCCGGTTTACAACTGGAACCAACCGGGCCGACGCTCAATCGCTTTGCGAGCAAATTAACCAACTCGTACCGGAAGCTCGTGCGATCGTAGCCAGTGAGAATCTGAACCAAAGCGAGATCTCGCGGATTGTGGGAGCAATGAGTTGGAGCACCTCATTACTTGCGGTGCTGGTGGGCGTTCTCGGCGTGATGAACACAATGTTGATGAACGTCTTCGAACGGACACCGGAGATCTGTGTATTGCTTGCCTTAGGCTGGAAGCGACGCCGCATCGTCGAGCTGGTCCTCTGGGAATCTGCCATCTTGGGTTTATTCGGGGGGGTAATCGGTGTCTTTATCGGCGTCGTGGGCGTGCGACTCCTTGGAGCCACACCAAGTATCCGCGGGCTTCTGGAACCTGACATTGGGATACGATTGCTCGCGGTATCGGTCGCGATTGCAATTTTGGTGGGTGTCGTGAGCGGCCTTTACCCGGCCTGGCGCAGCTCAAGAGTCACACCTAGCCAAGCGCTCCATGGGTGAGTTGAAAGAGCGAGAATCGTTCATCACAAAATCACAAAGGCCACAAAGATGAATTATTCTAGGCATTTCCTGAACCGTTTCTCTTCTCACCTTTGTGGCCTTTGCGGTCTTGTTGTGAAGAGATTCCTCTCTGTGTTCTCGCTGTTATTTTCGCTGATTCTCGTCAGCTCGGCAGCCGATATGTCGCCGAAAGAGCTGGCTGCCGCGGTGGCCGCTAAACAGGAAGGCACTGCTTACGTTCGTCTCCGGCTGCAAGTAAAACCGTCCGGAAACGCTGCGGACGAGACGCTACAGCTTCAGGTCAAAGAAAGAAGAACTAAGACGGCGACCGACTTGGTGTATCAGATTCTTTGGCCGCAAGCGCAAAAGGGCGAATCCGTGCTGCTGCATCAAGAGGCAGGCCACTTGGCGAGCGGATCACTTTTCACGCCTCCGGACAAGGCACAGACGTTGGCCGCCTCACAATTACGCCAACCTTTTTTCGGTAGTGATCTTTCTTACCTGGATGTAATTGAAGACCCACTATCTTGGGAAAACCAGACTATCACGGGCACGGAGGTCGTTAATGGGGTGAACTGCACCATTCTGGAGTCGAAGCCAAACAAGGGGGAATCGGAATACGCGAAAGTCCGATCCTGGATCGATCCGAATCGATTGGTTCAAATGCGAATCGAGAAATATTCGCCTTCAGGAGAAGTAAAAGTGCGGATCGAGACTAGTCGCGTCGCGAATGACGATAAAGGCCGGCCTATTCCTGCAAATCTCATAGTCCAAACGCCTCAAAAAGGCTCGGTAACAGAGCTCGATGGCTCTCGCATTAAACATAATGTCACGTTCAGCGATGCTGAATTCACACCGGAAGGTTTGAAGCAGGTTTCGGCACCGACTACCGCCGCGGAGTAAGGGACGCTATCGTCCCGAAGGGTCGTAGTATTAATCGTCCTCGTACTCGTCGTCGTCCTCGTCCTCGATTTGGTTCTGCAGCAGTTTCGATCATCGCGATTTCACGATGTGGGGACTTCCAGGCGTAAGACCGTAGCAACGCCCTAAGATTCTCGAGGACGAGTACGAGGACGATTCCAGCACGAAGTCCCTTCGGGATAACTTCGACAGCCCGGCTTCTCAAATTGAGAATTCGAATCCTAATTTGAGATGGTTTTCAAGAAGCATCAACTTTTACAAGTCGCCGTAAAACGTGTAATACCAATCACTTAACGATATAAAAAGACGTGGCACAGCACGTGCATATGGGCCTCTCGTTATGAAAATCATTCCTTTCTCTTCGACCACGGAATTTCAACAGGAATCCCAAAGAGCCGTTCGTAATACCGGTTTTGCAGAGTCTGCAGTGTGGGCAGTGTTTGCTATCAGCAGCGTGATCAGCATGCTATTCAGCCTGTCCCAGATAGCTCTCCACTACTAAATCTTGGTTGCTCAACAGCGTGCCAGTTTCTCGCGAGATCAATGAAGGATTTATTGTCACTGAAAGTGTTACTTATTGGCGGAGTTCAATTATGGTTAGGCCTCACCGCTCCAGGGGCGGATGAACAAAAGGCCGCGCCACCCGCAGCCGCACGCCTTGCTGCGATCGAGCGAGATCTGCAAGGCCGTCTCGGCGTAGCAATTCTGGATACGGCGAACAATAAAAGCATCGACTATCACGCAACCGACCGGTTTCCAATGTGCAGCACGTTCAAGTGGTTGCTGGCCGCAGCCGTGCTGCAAAAAGTCGACAAACAGAAAGAGCAGTTGGATCGCAAAATCGCTTACGGCCCGGCCGACCTTTTAGAATGGGCGCCAGTAACCAAACAACATGTTCAGCCAGGGAGCATGACCGTAGATGCACTTTGCGCTGCGGCTGTCGAGTACAGTGACAACACGGCTGCAAACCTTCTTCTTCAGACGGTCGGTGGTCCCCAAGGTCTGACTGAATTTTCCCGTTCTCTAGGCGATTCGATCACCCGGCTTGATCGCAATGAACCGAGCTTAAATACGGCAATTAAAGGAGATGAACGCGATACCACGACTCCTGCCGCTATGTTAAACGATCTGAAATCGTTGCTCCTGGACGAGAAGTTATCGGTTGCGGGAAGACAAAGATTAGAAGGCTGGCTGGTAAAGAATACCACGGGCGGCAAACGGCTACGTGCCGGACTACCGTCGATCTGGCAAATCGGGGACAAGACCGGCAGCGGTGAAAACGCAGCCCGAGGTGATTTAGCAATTGCGCGACCTCCGAATCGGGCGCCGATTCTCATCGTTGTTTATACCGTCGAATCCCCAGCTTCCGACGACGATATCAACGCAGCGTTCGCTGCAATTGGGAAACTGGTTGGGGAAGAGTTTTAGCGCGCGAAACTCAGGCAGGGAGAGGCTCCGCACAACCAAGGTTCCGAAAGAGTGCTCAACGCCGGATCGGGTACGACAATCACATTTCTTTTGAGTCGTCCCGGATCTTGGACCCTATAATGGAGAAACGTCGATGTTGTGTACGCTAACCCAACTGTTCTAGCGCCGATATCCAGGCCTTGGGTGTGGTTCCGAAGGTCTCTCGGAAAAGAGCCACGAACGCGCCGGGATGCCGGTAACCCACTGCGAAGGCAACCTCTTTCACCCTGCATCCCGCTACCAGCATTTCGATTGCTTTCATCAAACGCACTTGTCTTCGCCAGCATTCAAAATCGGTGCCGACCTCGCGACGAAAGGTTCTCTCAAGGGTGCGGACACTCACCCCAGCAGAAACACACATCGATTTCAACGAGATCGGGCAACCGGGATCTTCCATCACGATTTGGGCAACGCGGTACGCCCGGGAGTCTGCCGGAAAGTTGATGCCGGTGGGTACGGGTGATGCGCACCTTAACTCCGCGATTAGGAGATCACGCAGCGCGCACTCGATCCGGTTCCGCATTCGTAGCCGGCCGACTCTGACAATCTCAACAATCAGCTCGCGAAGGAAGGTCCCGATGTGCAGGACGGTACACGCTAGAGGGAGCCTCGTACCCGCTGGCCGAAGGTACAACGTGCGCATCGAGACCGCTTCCGGCATTCGGATCCGATGCGGAGTGCGCGCCGGAATCCAAAGACCAAAATGCGGCGGAATCTTCCACAAGCTCTGACCCGAGGAAACTTCCATGACTCCGCGGCTGGCATAAACCAATTGGTGCGAGCCGTGCGCATGTACGGGAATCCGGGAACCGCGAGGGTATTCTCGCGCATGAGTCGCGACAGATACCCCGGGAGTCGGATCATTCTCCCTTATGAGTAACTGTCGCATTATAGTCATATTATGCCGCAAGCGCTGTCTTGCGCCAAAGCGAGTTTCCAGAAACGGTGTCCTATGCGGCTATCTCCCGAAATACGCTTCTTACTGACTCTATTGGGCTTCGCGTTAGCGACCCTCGGCCAAGCATCTGTTGCCTCCGGATCTCCTTCCCTACCGAAAGCGACAGTAGAATCCGGGGAACTCGAAGGCACGTACTTCGGTTCCGACAATGAAGCGGCGTTCCTTGGTGTACCGTATGCCGCGCCGCCTGTTGGCGAGCTACGTTGGAAGCCACCACGACCCGTAAGCAAGTGGACCGGAACGCGCGAGGCAAACCAATTCGGTCCGGCGGCTCCCCAGCTTCCGAGCGGCTGGTTACCGCACGTTGCCTGGAACGAAGATTGTCTCTATCTCAACATATGGACGGCGGCACTCTCGCCGAATGCAAAGCTACCCGTCATCGTTTTCTTTCACGGCGGAGGAAATGACGTTGGCTACAGCCAATCGACGCCGCTCGGCCCTCCGCTTTCGCGGCTTGGCGTTGTAGTTGTTAGTGTTAACTATCGACTAGGACCATTTGGATTTTTTGCTCATCCTGCGCTGACCGCAGAGTCAGAGCACCATTCTTCCGGCAACTATGGCTTGCTCGACCAACTGCTAGCTTTGCGCTGGGTTCGAGACAATATCTCGCGTTTTGGAGGTGATTCGAATCGAGTCACCGTGATGGGACAATCTGCGGGCGCTCTCGACATTACTCTGCTAATGGCTTCTCCGTTGGCGGCCGGATTGTTTGAAGGAGCGATTCTGGAGAGCGGCGAAGCTCAGAGCACGCTTAACCAGGATATCCGGTCGCCCATTCCGTACAACCGGATCTCGAGCACCGGAGAGGCATCCGGACAAAAATTCGTCGATGATTTAGGAATTGCCGGCGGTCCCGACACGTTAGAAAGACTGCGGAGCATTCCCGCTGACAAGATTCTGGCAGCCTGGCAACAAGATCGTGAGGTCAAGTTTGGGGCGATTGTGGATGGATGGGTGGTTCCAGAGCAGCCAGCAAAGACTTTCGCGGAGGGCAAACAACTCAGAATCCCGGTATTAGTCGGAAGTAACGCCGACGAAGCAACCGTGTTCGGCCTCATCGCTCCGAAAACCGTTGATGAGTATAAGACCTATTTGGAACGCGATACCGGCCGGTTTGCGGACCAGGAATTTGCGGCCTACCCGGTTGGATCAGATGCAGCGATTCCTGAACAATTTTTGAAATACCACAACGATCTCTTCAGCTACGGTGCTTATTCTTTGGCCCGAACGATGACGCACTCGGGACAAAACGCCTATCTCTATCTATTCACCTATGCAGAGAAGGGGAAACGCGCTAAGCTCGGCGCCTATCACGGTGAAGAACTCTATTTCTTAAGTAACACCTATCCAACCGACTGGGACCACGATGGTGACGATGAACGTCTGGGTCAGGCGATTCGCGCCTACTGGGTCCAGTTTGCGAAGACGGGTAACCCAAATTCTATCGGTTTACCGGAGTGGCCGGCTTACGACACGCGAAAAGATCAGTATTTGGAACTTGGGCGTAGCGTTGCGCTTCGACAGGTTCCTGAGCGGGTGCAGGTTCTGGGACAAATAATGGAGAAAGTTGTGGCGGACGCCACCGGCTCGGCAGCGCCGGTTCGTTCGAATTAGGCGGGGTGCAGTCGCGCTCGAGAGGTCAGGGTGATGGTAACGGATGGCACCCATGCGACTTATGGGCCCATATAAGTCCTATTGGTCCTATAAGTCCCATTCGTACGACCTCCCCGAACTTTCGAGCACGAGGACGAGCCCAAGCGCGAGGACGAGTGTGAATCCGCCATCTACCCGGTCCTCAAGAATTGCGACGTAGAAATCCCCATCGAGACATAGATACTGGTCAATCCGTCAACGCCGAAGGGCGCCGGTTTGATCCAATCGATCGGGACATAAAGTAACGCGCCACCCATTGGCACTGGTGCGCCCGGGACCAGGATCACATGATAGGCCTGCCCCCCGAGCATGACTGGCTCCGAGGTTGGCATCAGGGCTAGCATAGCGGTCCCGCCTTCCCCACCGAAAAAGCACCAGACGGGACTCATGCCTTTCAAATCGGTCTCTTGTTTACGATCGAGCATGCCTACAAACCGGTGCGCCAGACTGTAGACATTCCCGATCAGCGGGATTCGCCCAAGACTCCGCTCGACGAAATCCTGCAATCGGTGTTTCAAGCCTGCTTCCACAAACACCCCGAACATATAAATGGCTGTAAGAACGACAATTACCCCAATTAGGTAAGCAGCGACTTTCGTGTCCACAACCCGAAGCCCGATCGAAGTGAGCAACCTACCGAAAGTGCTGTAAGGGCCGACAAATTGATCCACCACACTCCCGACCCAGACAATAACCGCCACGGTCAATACCACTGGCAGCACCGCAACCAAGCCGGCCACAAACGTGCGAATAGGAGTCTGAAAGAATTTCTTCATGATGAGCGATTTACGGGCTCGCCTTAAGCTCACCCGAATGACAGATGACAGAATAACACGGCCAAGCTGTCATCTGTCATTCGTTATTTGTCATTCGGGCGAGCTTGAAGCGAGCCCGAACTTGCACCGGCCCCAGATCGGTTACATGGTTGTAACATATGGTGCCGCTAGCCCCCGCGGACATCCGCAATTTCGCCATCGCCGGGCACGCTTCGTCCGGAAAAACTATTCTTACCGAGGCCATGCTGCTATGTAGCGGCGCAATCGGACGAATGGGCCGGATCAGTGAAGGTTCGACCGTGTCCGACTATCACGTCAGCGAAAGGCAGAGGCAGATTTCGACTCAGACCTCGCTCTTACACACCAATTGGCTCAGTAAGCGATTTAATATCCTCGATAGCCCCGGTTACCCGGATTTCATGAGCGAGACATTCGCGTCTTTACGGGTCGCCGATTTCGCTCTCATCGTGGTGCATGCCCAGCACGGAGCCGGCGTCGGAACCGAACGGGTTTGGGATTACGCCACTGAATGTGGCATCCCCAAGATCATCGTGGTGAACGCGATGGATAAGGAGCACACCAATTTTGAAGACGTGCTCGCTGGCCTGCGGGCCCAATACGGACGGATTTTCCCCATGAACATACCGGTCAATCCCGGACCGGGTTTTAACCAGATCCTAGACGTCCTCCGCAGCGATATCGTCAATTACGAAACCACGGGTCGCAGCCGGTTCAGCGAAGAGCCGGCTTCCGGCCCGTGGAAAAAACGGGTGAGCGAGCTGCACCAGGAGCTAATCGAGCTTATCGCGGAGTCTGATGACACGCTGCTGAACAAGTTTTTCGATCAGGGCTCTCTTTCAGAAGAGGAGTTTCGCAGCGGAATCCATTCAGCGATTCAATCGCGATTATTTACCCCGGTGTTTTCCGTCTCGGCTGAGACCGGAGTAGGTATCGCCCGGCTCATGGATTTCATCGCTAAGTATGGCTCCTCGCCGGTAGATCGTCAGAAAGTGCCTGCCGTCGACAGCGAGGGCGAGGATACAGAGGTTAGCCTCACCGATCCAGAGCCGGTGGCTCAGATTTTCAAAACGATGAACGAAGATCAGTTTGGCGAGCTCTGGTTTTTCCGGGTTTATTCGGGAGGGGTGAAGACCGGGAGCGACCTCTTTAACAGCACGCGAGGCGCCTTCGAACGGGTTGGCCAAATTTACTATTTGAACGGCCGTAACCGTTTCCCCGTGACCGAGCTCGGGCCAGGCGAAGTGGGGGCAACCGTCAAACTCAAAAACACGTATACGGGAAACACACTCTGTTCCGGTAACCGCCCCGTAAAATTGCCGGAACCGGTTTATCCTAAACCCACAGTTCATGCCGCTCTTCATCCGCAGGCCAAAGGAGAAGAGGACAAGATCGCAGCCGGCCTGGCGATACTGCACGAAGAGGACCCGACGTTCGTAGTAACAACCGACCCCGAATTGCATCAGACAATCTTAGCAGCCCAAGGCGAACTCCATCTCGATGTATTGGCTGAACGCCTGCGGCGAAGGTTCAAAGTCCATTTTGACCTGATTGAACCTCAAGTGCGCTACCGAGAAACCATCAAGTTACCAGCAGAAGCAACTTATCGGCATAAGAAACAGAGCGGTGGCGCCGGGCAATTTGCAGAGGTCGTGATGCGTATCGCTCCAAGACCGCGCAACTCGGGAATCGAATTTAAGGAATCGCTTTCCGGCCAATGTGTCGACCGCGTTTTTGTTCCATCAGTGGAGAAAGGGATGCAC
>JAFAHI010000110.1 GCA_019237325.1 Verrucomicrobiota bacterium
CGCGAGCTTGGTTGATATGTCGGACTAGATCCGGCTTCGCCAGTTCTTCTTTATTTCCTGAAAATACTCATCGACCTCATCGCAGAAGACAAAGGCTGTACCACCTCCGATTGGCCTCTGATGAAATCGATGAGCACACAAATGCACGCATGCATCGCTGTGAGTGATTCCGACGTAGGCGCCGAATTGAAAGTCCTCTTTAAACCCGAGAACCTCTTATAATACTTGAGCGCGTCATTGAGATCGCTCACTTGAAAGACGGGACCTATCCCTTGTGTTTTCATGGTCGGAGAATGCTCGGATGCACTAAAGGATTCAGCGAAGAGTTTCAATGCTGAGTTCGGTGGAGATGCTGCGCCCACGACGGGCTGAAAGTCTGCGGTCGGTACGGCAAGCCGAATGCGGCTCCCCTCCGCATCGGGCGTGCGACAAAGGATACACTCAATCCGTGGCGTGCGGACCAATTTGAAAGTTTTTTGCTTGAATCAGCGGTCTCTGTAGCTACGTTGACCGCCCACTGGTAGAATCCTGAGTAGCTCAGTGGTAGAGCGGTCGGCTGTTAATCCGCCTGGGCGGACCGTAGGTTCGACCATCAGGGACTCCAGTGTAAAAATGAAGCCTCTTTGCGGGCGTAGTCCGGCGAGGAATTTTTGAATGTCGAATCCTGAGTAGCTCAGTGGTAGAGCGGTCGGCTGTTAACCGATTGGTCGTAGGTTCGAATCCTACCTCAGGAGCCATTTTGGCAGAACATGTATTTCGTGTACGTGATTCGTTCCGAGAATGCGGGCAAAATTTACATCGGTCACACCCAGAATCTTGAGAAACGTCTCAAGGAACACAACGACCCTGAGTGCTTTTCTTCGAAATTTACGAAGCGCTTCCCAGGTCCCTGGGTTTTGGTCTATTCTGAGTCTTATGAGACTCGCTCCGAGGCTTTTCGGCGCGAACGCTGGCTCAAAACAGGGCACGGTCGAGAATATTTACGTACGGTGGTCCCTGCCTGTTAATCCGCCGCGGCGGATCATAGGTTCGAATCCTACCTCAGGAGCCATTTTAAACGGTGGTCGGTGCAATCCCTTTCTGCCGCCCTGTCAGGGCGGATCGTTTTTTCGCTCAATACCTGGGTTAAAACCCGTAGTCCTTTCATCCCTTCGGGATTAGTCCCAAGGAGACCAAAGTCCTCAAGAACTTCCACAAAACCGGGGCCCACCCCTTTGCTACACAAAACGGGCCCGGGTAGCGAAAACCCGGCCCCAACCTAAAACGTTAAACTTAAAAGGTAGAGCCTCGACTCTAAGCCAACGCCGGATCCCGCCCGTCTGCTACAGTTTCTTCTGCTCCTGTGGTCTCGCTCCGGATATCGCGATTCTTCGTTTCCCGAATAAATATGCCACCGATAATCAGCGTCATCAGAGCGACCACGATCGGATACCAGAAACCGGCATAAATGTTGCCGGTCGCAGCCGTGATCGATGCAATGATCAGAGGCAAAAATCCGCCAAACCAACCGTTCCCGATGTGGTACGGGAACGACATCGAAGTGTAACGAATCCGAGTCGGAAACAGCTCGACCAAAAACGCGGCAATCGGTCCATAAACCATGGTCACGTAGACAATGAACACAAGAAGGATTATCTCTGCTCCGATATAGTTAACCTGAGCCGGATTTGCCGCCTTCGGATAACCCGCTCCAGTTACCGCAGTCTCATAATCGGCGTCTTTGAACCCGGTTAGGGTTTTGTCACCAACCGTCAGGGAAACCGGAGCGTCCGGCGTAGCCGGTTGTATTTCGAAAGGAACACCGCGCTTGGCTAAATAGACTCGAGCCTTATAACTCACGTCCGCGTCCCCAGGCGGATGATACTGTTGGAACGCATCAACGATCGTTACCCAAATCTTGTCTCCGAACCCGCTAAACTCACTAGTGTGCAATACGACCGGCGATTTCTTCTGGGCCGCTTCCAGTGCCGGGTTTACACAACTAGTTAGGCCATGGAAAAGCGGGATATAAGTCACCGCAGCCAACAGGCAAGCCGCCAACATGATCGGTTTCCGTCCGATACGATCTGAGAGCCAACCGAAGAATAGGAAAAGCGGAAACGCGACCAGCAACGAAAACCCGATCAAATAATAAGCTGCCTGATAGTTGAGCTTTAGGACGCCGGTCAAAAAGAAAAGGGCTTGGAACTGCCCGGTATACCATATAACTCCCTGGCCCGCGGTAGCTCCCAGCAGCGCTAACCAAACATAGCGTGCATTCGGTTGGGTAAAAAAACTGTCTCGCAGCGGCGTTTTCGATGCCCTTCCCTGCGATTTAATCTCGGCAAATACTGGCGACTCCTGCAGTTTTAGCCGGATATACACAGAGATACCGAGGAGAATAACCGATAAAAGGAATGGAATACGCCATCCCCAGGCCTTGAAATCGGCTTCCGGAAGCACCGTCCGTAAGATCAAGATAATGAGCAACGCTAGAAAGAAACCGATGGTAGCGGTGGTTTGGATCCAGCTGGTAAACAGCCCTCTCTTCCCCTTGGGCGCATGTTCCGCTACATAAGTGGCCGCACCACCATATTCGCCGCCGAGCGCCAGACCTTGTGCCAGGCGCAGCGTTACCAACAGAATTGGCGCCCAAATACCGATCCCAGGCCAACCGCCAGCCGGCGCATAAGTGGGCAATAGACCAACCAATGCCGTCGATAAACCCATTACGACGATGGTGATCAGAAAGGTATATTTGCGGCCAACAATGTCGCCAATCCGTCCGAACACGATCGCGCCAAACGGGCGCACGCCGAACCCGGCGCCGAACGTCGCTAAAGCAGCTAGATTCGATGCCACCGGATTGCCGGAGGGAAAGAATAAAGCGCTGAAAAACAGCGCGAGAACTGCGTAGAGATAAAAATCGTACCATTCGAAAACGGTACCGAGGGACGAGGCGATGATGACCAACCGATGTCTCGCTTGGAGTTCACCAGTCGGCTCCGAAACAGTGCCTGGAGAAGTGGACATAATATTCTGGGGAGTACGCTTCCGTTCGTGAGGATTGAGGAACGATGCCGGAAGATTCCGGAATGAACCCGAGGCCTCGTCTCCGGTCAGCTTCGTGTGATTATCTTTCAACCGCCCTCTAGGTCAAGAACCGTTTACGGTTTGCAGTTGGCGGTTAGCCGTCGCGAGACACTTCCATATTTACCATAATTACCATAGGTAAGTCCGGTAGGGATGAGCTCCTGCTCATCCGCATTTCGCAGCGACTTCGCCCTCAGGATATTCGGATGAGCAGGAGCTCATCCCTACCGAATTTCCCTTCAGTGCGTTAAAATCTTCGACAAAAACTGCCGGGCACGGTCTGTCTCGGGATTTTCAAAGAAGATTTGTTTCGGCCGGTCTTCGACTACTTCACCCCGGTCCATGAAGATAACTCGATCGGCGACTCTCTTGGCGAAACCCATCTCGTGAGTGACCACTAACATCGTCATCCCGGATTGAGCTAAGTTAACCATCACATCCAACACTTCGTTGATCATTTCCGGGTCCAAGGCCGAGGTCGGCTCGTCGAACAGCATGGCGATCGGATCCATGGCCAGCGCTCGAGCGATGGCGACCCGTTGTTGCTGGCCGCCGGACAACTGTGCGGGAAACTTCGGCCGTTGCTCAGCCAATCCTACCATCTCAAGTAGTTGGACCGCCTTTTCTACCGCTTGTTTCTTCGACCGGCCTAACACCCGGGATTGAGCCAGGGTTATGTTGTCCAGAATGCTTAGATGCGGAAACAGCTCGAAATGCTGAAAAACCATTCCCACCCGCGATCTCAGCTTCGGTAGATCGGTCTTCCGATCAGCCACGGAGATTCCGTCTACCCAAATCTCGCCTTCTTGGAACAATTCCAGGCCGTTCACACACTTAATCAAAGTTGATTTGCCTGACCCGGACGGCCCACAAATAACCACAACCTCTCCCTTGTCTACCTCGGTCGAGCACTTCTTGAGGGCTTGAAACTCACCGTACCATTTGGAAACATTCCGGATCGAAATCATGCTATTTAACGGGCAGTACAGTAAGCCTTCTGTGTAATTGCCGGACACAGCCCGACGCCAAGGTACAAATTACCAGGTAGACAGCTCCGGCGAATAGAATCAACTCGTTCAGAGTCCCGACCGTGTTGCCGACGTTATAGGCCTTCCGGAAGAAGTCATCCAGGTTAATGACATAAACTAAGGTGCTGTCTTGAAAAAGGATGATTGCCTGAGTCAACAGCAGCGGAACCATACGGCGCAAGGCCTGAGGTAGAACCACCAATCTCATCACTTGGCGTCGGTTCATCCCCAGAGCTAAACCTGCATTGAATTGCCCTTTGGTGACGCTCAGTATTCCTGCCCGGATAATCTCGGCATAATACGAAGCTTCGAAAAGGGAGAACGCGGCTAATGCGGTAATGAAACGCAACTCCAATCGCTGACCCGGGAACAGCAGCCCGGCTAGCAGCGGGATCAGGATCAGGTGGAACCAAAACAAAACCATCACCAAGGGAATCGAGCGAAATACTGTCACGTACGCCGCGGATAACCACGAGAGCAGCCGATTCGGCGATAACCGGAACAGGGCTAGCAAAGTTCCTACCAATATCCCGACCAGCACTCCCACCAGCGTAATCTGAAGAGTGACCAGCATTCCCTGCCACAAGATCGGCAGAGAGCCAGGTATCGCACTCCAGTCAAAAGCCATCCTATTTCCGGCCTCCCAAGAAACCTGGTAAGGCGGTGAACCGCTCCAGTGCTCGCGCTAAAAACATGACTAATAGATTCAGAACCGCGTACAAAAGTGTGCCTGCCGCGAACGCCTCATAAACGCGGGACGAGGTCTCGGCCATGCTTTCACTCCGTTGGGCCAACTCCACATACCCGATCGTAGAAGCAACCGCGGTGTTCTTGATCAGGTTCAGAAACTCTGAGGTTAGCGTCGGGATAAGAATTCGATAAGCAACCGGGAGCAACACCAGCAGATAGACTTGTCTTCTTTTCAGGCCCAACGCCAGGCCGGCCCCTAGCTGCCCTGCCCCCAGCGAGCCGATCCCGGCACGAATCTGTTCGGCAATCCGCGCCGCCGTAAACAGGCCTAGACAGGCTGTCCCCGCAATGAATTCCTGCCAGATCGGCGCTACCTGCTGTTTAAACCAATCCCCAAGAACTGGAGTCATGTCAGGGACGACAAAGAACCAGATAAACAGCTGAACTAGCAATGGAATGTTTCGAAAAAACTCAACGTAACAGGCGCCGATGAAAGGCAAGATCCGGCCAGGTAAAGTCCGCAGCACCCCGACAACTGAGCCTATGACAAAAGCCACTACCCAGCTGGCCAAGGCCAGGAGCAAACTCCACCCCAACCCCACCAGTAGATAGGAGAGGTTATTCAGCGCGTGCTCGGGACTCGCGCGGAGGAAGACGCTGAAATCGAAGGCGGCTAGCGAGATGTGATTGGTGATTAGTGATTCGTGATTGGTGGAATCGAGCAGCCACATAGCGATCGCGAGCGGTTCTTGCACGGCTCTATACCCCGCTCGGCGGTCTAGGCTTGGCTATTCCGTTTGCGGAGTACATCACGCGTTTGCAAAAACGTTGACAATTCAGACCTGCAGGTA
>JAFAHI010000117.1 GCA_019237325.1 Verrucomicrobiota bacterium
GACCGCCGGAACCTCGGCAAGATCGGTTCTTCCCGAGCGAAGCTGGCCGTGGCGGTGGTGGAGGTGGTCGCGATAACCGCAGAGGTAAAGACCGAGATTTTCGCCGCCGATAAGGTATTCCGCCTTCGTCCCGATCTGTGGGACTACGGCGCGATAAATTTAGCCGCTCGTGCCGAACTAATTTCCCCCACCTGCTCGCTATTCGGTAGGTGGGGTGTAGTTTGTTTTTTTTTATCCGCGAGGCGATCTCTCGCTTCGTTAGGAGTGAGATTTCAATAGCCGCCTATCTGAGCCCAAAAAACCGCTCCGCATTCGCGGTCGTCGTTCGAGCCAAACTTTCAAAACTGACGCCCCGTTCTTTCGCGATCGCTTCCGTTGTGAGGCGAACGTACGCAGGTTCACAACGTTTTCCGCGATGAGGAACCGGCGCCAGATACGGCGCATCGGTTTCTACCATCACGCGATCAGCAGGCACCACTCTTGCCGCGGCCCGGACATCCGCGGCGTTCTTAAACGTCGCGATACCGCTGAATGAAACATGATGTCCCAGCGCCAGCACCTCACTCAACTCGGCTAGGCCGCCCGTAAAACAGTGTAGGACCGCTTTTACAGAATATTGCTTGAGAAGGTCGAACGTTTCGTTCCAGGAATCGCGTTGGTGAATCACTACCGGCTTTTCTAATTGGGCAGCGAGCTCAAGTTGCTGCTCGAATGCGGCAGCCTGAGCCGCCTTAAGGGAATCGATTCTCAACTCGGTTTCGATCCCGCTCAGTGTGATGGATCCGAAAGCGGTTTCCACGAGATCGGGTTTATCGTCGTCAGGCAGTCGATAGAAGTCGAGTCCGCACTCACCAATCGCTACCACCTTCGGATGTTGAGCCAGTTCTTTCAGCTCCCCAATAAACTCAGGTGTATTTTCGCCGATTGATGTCGGATGCAAACCAACTGTCGCGTAAACATTAGGGTAACGACTTGCTAA
Source organism: Verrucomicrobiota bacterium (assembly GCA_019237325.1). Taxonomy (GTDB): domain Bacteria; phylum Verrucomicrobiota; class Verrucomicrobiia; order Chthoniobacterales; family JAFAMB01; genus JAFAVN01. The sequence goes on from JAFAHI010000117.1 coordinate 980, forward strand.
CTCGATCCCCGCACGGCTCGAACCCAACGAAGTCCCGATCGTTATGATTCTATCGACTCCCGCAGCGAACGCCCGTTTGATCACCGCATCGAGATCGTCTGCGAATTCAGGAAAATCCAAATGGCAGTGGGTATCGATTAGGGAGTGCATGGTTCACGGAATGGCGCGCCGAAGGCGCAAAGTCATTGAAGCCTAGGGCAACGCCCTAGGAATTCAATCCAAACATGACGAAGCGCTGAAAGCGCGTGACAACCATTTATTTTTGTGTTGCGTTATAGACGTGCCGCAGTCTCTCGCGAATGTCCTGATACATCTGATTTTCTTGACCAAGAATAGAGAGCCATTCTTCGTTGATAAAGATCTGCGTGGCAGAACCCACGCTTATTTGGCTGAAATTCTTAGGAATTTCGAATGCCCCACGATTGTCGTCGGAGGTGTAGCTGACCACGTGCATGCACTTTTCCGACTATCGAGAACACAGTCAATTGCCGGCGTCCTCGAGCATATAAAGACCTCTTCGTCGAAGTGGATAAAAACCCAAGGACCAACCAGTTTCGGTTGGCAGCGCGGCTATGGTGGATTTTCGGTAAGCGAGTCGAATGCTGATGCGGTGGCGGCCTACATTGAAAATCAGGAAGAACATCATCGTAAGGTGACATTCCAAGAAGAATTCCGCTTGTTTTTGAAACGTCATCGAGTCCAATTCGACGAACGATACGTATGGGATTGACGGAGAGCTCACACACTCGTTTGATTGGCGCCTTCAGCGCTAACGCGTTTGTTGGGGATGTGCACCTAGGGCATTGCCCTAGGCTTCATTGATTTTGCGCCTTCGGCGCGCCAACAGTAAACCGCTCAGCCGTGAATCGCGAACCGCGAACCGTTCACGCGCTCACCACTGGATGACGGAGCTAGCCCAAGTCAGTCCGCCGCCAAAAACTACCAAGAGAATGTAGTCACCGATTTGGATCCGGCCAGTGCGATGGGCTTCTTCGAGCGCCATAGCGACGGCGGCGGCAGAAGTGTTCCCGAAACGGTCGAGGTTTACGTAGAATTTCTCCATCGGTAAACCCATTCGCTCGGCGATCGCTTCAATAATCCGGAGATTAGCCTGATGCGGGATCACGCACCCGATATCTTCATAACGCAATCCGGCTTCATCCAGAACCCGGGTCGCGGCATTAAACATAGAAGTCACGGCTTGCTTGAAGACTTCTCGGCCGGCCATTCTGATTGTATTGAGTCTTTGATCGACGTTTTCCGGAGTGATCGGGCAACGGGTGCCGCCACCCGGCATATACAAGATATCGGAAAACACGCCGTCGCTGCCCATGTGCGTGGAGATTACCCCGTGCGAGTCAGGCCGGTTGCGCAAAATCGCCGCTCCGGCGCCATCGCCAAAGAGCACGCAGGTATTCCGATCGGTCCAATCGGTGATTGCGCTCAGTTTCTCCGCCCCAATAATGAGAACGGTGTTATAGACGTGAGTCGAGATAAACTGCTGCGCGATTTCCAGGGCATAGAGGAAACCGGAACACGCCGCCGAAATGTCAAAGCACGCGGCGTTAATCGCACCGAT
>JAFAHI010000439.1 GCA_019237325.1 Verrucomicrobiota bacterium
AGAGCAAGGCCCGGAGGACTGGCCAAATGTTTTCCGGGTAGCCCGTTTCTTTCCGGCGGTGGACTACATCCAAGCCAACCGGGCACGAACCGAGCTTATGCGCGCAATGGCCGAACTCTTCTCCAAAGTTGATGTCATTGTCGTTCCGACGTCATCGGATGCGCAACTAACCATCACGAACCTGACCGGAAATCCCGCCGTCATAGTCCCTAACGGTATCCGAGGGCAAGATGCTCCCAAACCGCCGGCCATCGACACCGGCGACGACGACAGCATCGGCGGCGCCGGTACGCCGGTCAGTCTTACGTTCCTGGGTAACCTTTATCAGGACCCGAAGCTCCTGGCCTTCGCCCGCGCCTACCAAACCGCATCCGGGTTTGTGAACCTCAGGCCGCCGGGGTTTGAGTAAGATCCGGTAGGGATGAGCTCCCGCTCATCCGCGATTGTTGGCAACCGTTGAGAAGCGCAAAAATTATTACAGAAGGCAGCTTTATCTTTCGGATCCAAGGTTTCAAAGAAACCGGAGAGCAAGGATTCATTGGCCGACACCAAGAGTAGCGGCATTGACCCATAAACGCTTTTCAACGCTGCAGAACTTCAGGTGCTCTATTATGGTTCGTTGTTTGGACGACGCAAAGCACCTCCTGCCTCGGGAGCGGTCGCGCTGGTGGCAGCAACCGCAGCGATCGGTTTGATAGCTTTCCCGCTGCTACAACCTCATTGGGTCCTTTTACAGTGTCAGGCAGGCTCTTCTTCGTGAAACGAGGGAACGTAGGAAATGCCGACGATCAAGCCATCCGCGGTGAGAAGCCGAATCACCGTCTGTCCCCAAGGCTCTGTGCGGGCCGGGTGCAACAGCTCAAATCCCGCGCGCTGGAGCTCAGCTCCTGCTGCTGCGACAGCTTCCGCATTTTCCACGTCGAACTCGATTGATGCCTGGGGAACCACCCGGTCGGCGGGCCACTTTGTTGTGCCAAAGCATGCCTCTGCCGCCTGCGAGAGCGGCCACACACCGAAGTGCTTGCTACCGGCGATGCTTCCGCTGGAGTAGTAGCCATCGCCTTCGCCCTCCAATGGGAGGCCGATGGTATCAATGAACAGCTTACGGCTCTCCGGCGGATCAGCAGCGACAACCGCCACGCTCGCGATGAAGAGAACGTTCATTTGGAGACTCTATGGCCGCAGCCGGGGACGTCAATTCTCGCATCCGACAAGCCAAGTCAGCATTCCGTGTAACACATCAGATATCCCGGCATTTGCTGTCCTCTAATCTTCGAGGCAACACCCTAGTTATCTTTCACTGTTCGGGCGATGCCGAGTTTCGTGCGTATACGGCGGCGGCTTTCGCCTAGTTTCAGGGCGACTAACAGATTTCCTGCCAAATCGCTTCATGAAAGACCATAGCCCTGTGCCGAAAGTTCGGCCCTGGGCTGTAGTCTATAACCCGCCGTGGCGGGTAAAGTCCGACAGACCTTCAATCACCACCTAAAGTTCGGGGCTGGGGCTTCTCTCCTAGCTCCTAGCTCCTAGCTCCTAGCTCCTAGCTCCTAGCTCCTAGCTCCTATCAGCCATTGGCACTTAGCTGGCTAGCTTGCTGGTTGAACTGGATGCCAAGGGCGTCCAAAAGCTTGGGATCGATCTTTCCGTTAACAGTCAATCCATGGTCCGCCTGAAATTGCCGGATCGCCTCAAGACTGCCGGAGCCCAGAACGCCGTCAACCTGCCCATGATAATAACCGTCGTCGGTCAGTTTGGTTTGAACTGACATAGCCAGATCGCTCCAGTACTCCTTAGATCCGTACTGCGAATCGCTCGGTGGCGGGTCGTCGTAGTTGGCGGAATAATCATAACCATATGGGTAACCATAGTCGCAGCAGGCATACGGATACGCCCATCCGTCCCACCCCCACCACCACGGACCACCCCATCCCCAGCCCCACCACCCTGGCCACCAGCCAAAGGCGCCGAAGTTATATCCGACGAAGAAATTATGGTTGAAGAAGAAACGCCGATCGTCTCGGTCAAAGCGATCATCACGATCAAAGCGATCGTCTCGGTCTCGGAACCGATCCACGCGATCGGCGATCCGGTCTGCCCGGTCAACGCGCCGATCCGGAAGACCGTGGCTGTCGCGGAATTGATCCCTACGATCAAGGTTGCGATCACGTCGGTCCACGAATCGATCATGGTCATGGAACCGATCGAAGTCGTGGTCTCGAGACGCGAAACTCTGATGATTGGCAAAGTGGTTAGAACTCGAGAAACGAGATGACGCCGGGCGACCGCGCATCCCCATCCCTCGCCCACCAAACCCTCCTCTGCCCATGCCTCCCATGTGCATCCCTCCTCCTCCCATACCACCGTGTCCTCCACCCATTCCCATGGCACCCGCCGTCTGCACTGGAATAGCTACCAGTGTGGCGAGGGCTGCTGGCAGCAACCAGCGGAAAACAACTGACCCGCTCATAAAATTACACTCCGTGAGAAAGTCACTGGCAACTTTCTCGGGTTATTTTCGCCTAACGTGTATGATTTCTCCGTCGCTCGCCGAACCGGACTTTCTTGTAGAAACCGCCGGCCCGGTTGCCCATCGTAACGCGGTTCAGAGATGTGCCACTGCCAGTCGAGGCGCAACCGTACTGAACCACCTCCAACTGATAAGACTTCCCAGTGCTTACCTTATTCCCTCCCAGCGGATGTGCAACGCCCATCCGCAGTTAGGCTGTCCACTAGAACGGCCCGCAAACGGTAGGGTAAGAACCTCCGCACCAGACAATTCTGACGCATTTACCCCACGAGCGGTTACACATTTTAGCACGGGTTGCTTACTTTCGAGCCCTTCGCGCACGTCAGGTTTTCTTGCTATGTGGCGATTCAAACAGATAGTTACCTATCCCCTTGGTGTCGTTGGAATCCTGGATAGGCAGCTAATCAATGCGTATCGGCCAGCTTGCCACATCAGTCGGCGTCAATGTTGAGACCATCCGGTATTATCAGCGGATCGGTCTGTTACAGCTCCCGCAGAAGCCCTACGGCGGTGTACGCTCCTACAATGAGGACGATCTGCGCCGGCTGCACTTCATTCGCCGCGCTCAGCACCTCGGATTTTCCCTCGACGACATCCGGACCCTTCTCCAGCTCTCCGGGTCCGATTGTCAACAAGTTCAAAAACTCGCCGCTGAAAAGCTGAAGTTGGTCAGAGGAAAACTCACCCAGTTGCGGAAGATAGAGTCTGCTCTGAGTAAGACGATCCAGCAATGCGCGCGGCGCGAAGCCCCCGAACCTTGTCCAATTATCGAAACGCTGGCGGAGCGACCAGACAGCGTTTGACACCGTACCGCGGTACGGAGCGTAGGATGCGTATCTATAAAGGATTTATCCTAATACGCCATGTCCGAACTAAACCAACCTTCTACTAAAACCGGGTTCTGGTTGTTGCTAGCCGGAACGATAACAGCGCTGGGGGCTTCAGCTTGCTGTGTAATACCGATTACCTTGCTGGCTTTGGGAATAGGTAGCGCCTCGTTCAGCTTTCTAAGTTTTTTTGAGCCTTACCGGCCCATTTTCATCGGAGTGACCCTTTTGCTGCTTACGTTCGCTTTTCACCGCATCTATTTCGCGCCCAGAGCTTATCCCCTCGAATCGTCTTGCACCCGACCCAAGCGAATCGAACGCCAACGAATCGCATTTTGGATCGTCTCCTTACTTGCCCTCGGCTTGATCGCTTTCCCTTGGATTATCTCCCTGTTCAACGCTTAAAATGAAAATCGCCGCGAACCTTAAATTCTGTTTAGGATTACATTTGCTGTGAGCACCTTCGTCTTAGAATCAGAGTTAGTTTGCCCGATCTGCGGGTTCGCTAAGCGCGAAAGCATGCCGGTCGATTCCTGTCAATTTTTTTACGAGTGCTCAAACTGCCACACCCTGTTACGCCCCAGGCCAGGGGATTGCTGCGTTTTCTGTTCGTACGGTTCGGCAAAGTGTCCTCCGATGCAGGACCATAGCTGCAGCGATCGCCTTCAGTAGGCCGCCCTAAAAAGGCCGGCGGAAGAGTGGTACCGGTAACCCGGGGACACGCCTAAATGGATCTGGAATAAACGATCTTCCGCCCTTTCAGGGCGGGTTCGTAATCTCGATTTACCCTGGGGGTTAAAACCGGGCTGAGTCCTTTCATTCCTTCGATTGCCTTACAACCTTAGCTGGTTGATCCGAAGCGCGTTGGCGATAACCGATACCGAGCTAAACGACATCGCCGCTCCGGCAATGATGGGACTCAGCAATAGCCCGAAGAATGGATAAAGGATACCAGCCGCGACCGGAACCCCAAGCAGGTTGTAGATAAAGGCGAAGAACAGATTCTGGCGAATGTTCTGCATCACCGTCTTACTAAGAACCAATGCCTTCGCGATCCCGTTCAGATCTCCTCTGACCAGAGTTATGCCAGCGCTTTCAATGGCAACGTCGGTGCCAGTTCCCATGGCAATACCGACGTCCGCTGCGGCTAAAGCGGGCGCGTCATTAATGCCATCACCGGCAACAGCTACCTTCGCACCGTTTGCCTTCAACTCCTCCACCAGCCGTTGTTTATCTTCTGGTTTCAGACCGGCTCGGACTTCGTCGATCTTCAATCGCTCAGCGACCGCATGAGCCGTGCGAGGATTGTCTCCACTTGCCATGATGATTCGGATCCCGATCGCCTGGAGCTGCTGAATAGCGCTCGAGGTCGTCTCCTTTATCGGATCAGCTATGCCAATCATTCCGGCCACACGGCCGTCGCTGGCCACCCAAACAATACTACGCGCCTGATTACTAAGTTCATCAGCCTTCTCTGTTAGTTCTGTCGAAATGGTAACTCGGTTGCTCTGCAAGAAATCTCGGTTACCCGCCAGCACCTCTCTACCATCGACGAACCCTTTGATACCGGCCCCGGTGATCGATTGGAATTCCGTAGCCTCTCCCAAGCCGACGTGTTTCTGATTCGCCTCCGCCACAACCGCTCTGGCTAGAGGATGTTCGCTATGTGCTTCAATTGTCGCTGCCAACGATAGTAAAGCACTCTCCTCGAGTCCGGCGACGCTGACCACATCCCTGACCTGTGGCCTCCCGGCCGTCAAAGTACCGGTTTTGTCGACGATTAGGTGGGTAACCTTTTCTGCAGTCTCCAGAACCTCAGCATCTTTTATCAGGATACCTACCTGCGCGCCGCGACCGACACCGACCATAATCGACATGGGCGTAGCCAGACCAAGGGCACAGGGACAAGCGATGATCAGCACCGCCACCGCATTCACAATGGCAAATCCTAGTGACGGTTGAGGACCCCAAATCGCCCAAATCAACGCGGTAAGAATCGAGACGGCGATGACGGCCGGTACAAAATACCCAGCGACCCGATCCGCAACTTTTTGAATCGGTGCTCGGCTGCGTTGCGCGTTGGCAACCATGTCTACGATTTGAGCTAGAACGGTATCTGCCCCGGTTTTCTCAACCCGCATTACAAAGCTACCGGTCTGATTCAAGGTCGCGCCGATTACTTTGTCGCCGATACCCTTTTCAACGGGTATCGACTCACCGGTTAACATTGATTCATCGACCGAGCTCCCCCCATCGGTGATCGCTCCGTCTACTGGAACCTTCTCCCCCGGCCGAACCCGAACGCGGTCCTCTGGCCGTAATTCATCGATCGGCACGTCTTCCTCGTCACCTGCCGCGGTTAAACGATGGGCCGTTTTCGCGGCCAACCCCAGCAGCCCTTCGATAGCCTTGCCGGTACGTCGCCGGGCCCGCGCCTCCAGCCACTGACCGAACAGGACCAACACCGTAATCACTGCCGCGGCTTCGAAATAGAGGTCCAATTCTCCGTCATGTTTAAACGAGTCAGGGAAAACCCCGGGCCATACGGTGGCGATAGCGCTGTAAAGGTAGGCAGCTCCCACCCCGAGCCCAATCAACGTAAACATGTTCAGGCTACGATTGACGATCGAGCGCCAAGCCCGGGCAAAAAAGATGCCGCCGCACCAAAATACGACAACCGTCGCGAGGGCGAGTTGAAGCCAATTGTTAAGCAACCCCGGGACGAATTGATCAATCCTCACACCCGGAACCATCTTCCCGAGCGACAGGAACAGGATCGGAACCGTTAAGAGAGCACCAACCCAAAACTTCCTGGCCAGAGAGTCAGCCTCAGAGTCTTCTGTGTCTCCTGATGCACCCGTTTTAGGTTCCAGCGTCATCCCACAGATGGGGCAATCGCCAGGATGATCTTGCTCGATCTGCGGATGCATCGGACAGGTATAGATCGTCTTGCCCACCGGCTTTTTATACGTGTGGTTGCGTTCCAACGACATACCGCACTTCGGACAATCACCTGGCTTTTCCGACTCAACTCCCGGGCACATCGGGCAATAATAGGGCTTAACCTGTAGATCCGATGCCGGGTCTAGAGGAGCTGCGTGAGCGCAATGATGACTCCCGTGACGATGTCCATCGTGACCATGCCCCTCCATCGGCCCATGAGGGCCCAAGTCGTTACCCTGTACCTTTTGCACAACCTAACTTAGCCGTGATTTCTGCGATTCTTCTATGATCACCATCATAAAGAACCTATTTTTCGTCAGGCTCGGGCAAACCTTGCTCTGCAAATTTGTACAAGCGTTTGGGCGATAGGATCTCTATGCGCCCGCGTTCCGTAGCGATGATTTTAGCCTCGACCAACTGGCGCGATAGCCGGATAGCAGACTCAACGGTGGTGCCGGCCAGTTTAGCCAAAGTCACTCGGCTTTCCGGAATCTCCGGGCCGAATTTTTCGAAAAGATAAACCAAGGCGCCCGCTATCCGCTTCGGAACGTCTTCGATCGTCAAACCCCGCATGTGCTGGGCATGACACAGCCGTAAACAGGTGTCAGCCAGCACTTCTTTCATAAAATGCGGATTCCGAGCCAACAGGTCGTGCATCTCCCGGATTGGAAAATGCATGACTCTCGCCGCTTGCATCGCGACCGCCGTCACCGGGTATCTGGGACACTCGGCATAGAAAACCGCGCCAAACAAATCCTGGGGAATGGCCAGCTCGATCATGAATTCGTGGCCTTTGGTGGTCAGCTTGATCAGTTCGACCTGCCCGGTTACCACAATCCATACATCCGTAGCATCCTCTCCCTCGTGATATAACACTTCGGCAGCCTCATAGTCCCGCAAGTTGGCAATTCCGGCCAGCTCCGCTTGCGAGGCTTCATCAAGCACCTTGAGAAGCCGATGTTGGCTGATGACATTGATCGCCTGCGAAAACTGCTTCATTTAAAATTCGTTAATCGACCCGAACTAACTATGATGGAAGAAGGAGTTCAAGAATAGGAGCCAGGAGCCAGAACCCAGGAGCTAGGAGGATCGGAGTCGGAAATGTGGGCATTATTCCCTCTATCGTGGTTGCTGCACTGATTCAGGCTAGAGCGGTTCTCGTGCATCTTTCGGTTGAGAACTGCAATTTCCTGGAGAAGAAGTTGAGAGATGTGGTTTAAACCCGCGAGATTCTTTACTCCGGTGGTTGCCATCTTGGCGACTCTCGCATGGTTTACGGCAACTCATCATTGTCTGCTCGGACTGGTGACAGACGCTCAGAGCCCAGCTGCTTCAGCCTGCCATTGCCAGAATCACTGCCAGAGCTCTAGCGGTCAAGAGAAGGGCCCAATGTTAGCTTGCTGCCAAGGCCTTCTCAGCGCCGCTCCCGAGTTTGCTCAGCGCAAAGTTAAGTTTACTCCAATCGCATTAGGATTTCAGTTAATCGGCTTCGATCGAGTCGCTCATTTCGGGGCGCTTCAAACTGCTGATGTCATCGCCGAGTATGACACCGGCCCGCCCCGAGAAAACTACTTTGTTCAGACAGTCCTGAAGCGTTCCTTGCCCGAGAACGCTCCTCCGGTCTCGGCATAGCGAAGCGCCAGCGGACCCTTTCGTTCGGTTAGTCCCTCGCGCTTCTCTCTGTTTCAAAACGACGCTGTGCTGCCAGCATGAAACTCGGCCTGTAGCCGAGTAAGCAAGTCCATAACTCGGAATCTTGGCTGAAAACGGCGCTCTCGATTTAACCCGACTGGAAGAAATCTAGAACCCTCTAAATATGACGTTAAACCGGTTTCTGGCGGCCAGCTCAATTCTTGCACTAACGGCGGCCGTGAGCACGGCACGCGAAAACGCGAATGCAGCGCGGAGTGTTCAACAACTCGTGCAGGACGGCTCCGGCAAAGACGTGAGATGGGAGAAAGATCAGGCAGCTCGGGAACAAGCTCTCCAAGATGCGCGCCGGTTACTGCGTAAGCCATTGACCATTGATAACACCGTACAGATCGCGCTCTTAAACAATCGTTCGCTTCAGGCGAGCATCGAAGAAGTCGGTCTTTCCACTGCGGATCTGCTGGAAGCCAGTACTATTCCAAATCCAAGGTTCGACCTCGCCGTGCGAGTCCCAGACAAGCCGCCGTCGGGTACCTATATCGACTACGGAGCCGCTATCGATTTCCTCAGCGTCATCATGATTCCGCTGAAGAAGCGAGTCGCTAAAGATCAGCTCGAAGCGGCTGCCCTGCGTGTGGCGCACGAAACCCTGGAGCTGGTCTCGCGGGTAAAGACCGCGGTCTATTCGCTGCAAGCTTCTCAACAACTTCTGCATCGATTCAAACTGATTGCAGAGACGAATGCTGCCGCCTTGGATCTCGCCCAACGCCAGCATGATGCTGGAAACATCTCAGATCTGACATTGGCTCAACAACAAGCCGCATCCAGTCGTTCCCGGCTCGATATCGCGATGACCGAAGCCGAGCTTCGCCAAAATCGGGAACGGTTAAACCGTTTACTTGGGTTGTGGGGATCGGACGTAAATTGGCAGCTTGCTGATGAGCTACCTCAGGTGTCGCGGGCTGAGCTCCCGCTAAGCGGACTGGAACATCTAGCGATTTCTCAAAGACTGGACCTGCAAGCCGATTATCTGTCGATCCAAAGCCAAGCCAGAAACCTCGGTTTGACCAAGGCCTTTCGGTTCGTGGGCGCTCTAGATTTTGCGATCGAGAGCGAACGGGAGACGGATGCACAAACTCGCACCGGTCCAACTTTTGCCATCGAACTACCGATATTCAACCAAGGCCAGGCACGAATTGCGCGTGGAGAAGCCGCACTAAGACAAGCCCAAGACCGGTTCGAAGCTTTAGCTGTCAATGTGCGTTCTGAAATAAGAGAACTTCGCGATCAACTCGTTAGTAAGCGAGAGATTGCGGAGTCCTATCAAGAAGAACTCCTACCTATCGAGCGCCGAATCCTCAATGAAAGCCTCGCTAACTATAATGCAATGCAGATCAGTGACTTCGAACTCTTTGCAACTAAAGCAGAAGAAGAACGCACCGAGCGAGAATATGTCGAAGCAGTCCGAGACTACTGGATCACCCGGGCGCAACTAGAGGAAGCGGTGGGCGGGAATCTGAATCCGCATGCGAGAAGTGCGAGACAGCCAGAGCCAGGCGAAAACCCATCGGACCGTGAAAAGCCTGCCCTGAGCAAGCATTGAGCGCGTCGAAGGGTGAAAGGTAGAATGCCACCCACGTTACTAACTACAGAGCTACAAACTGTGAACCGCGAACCGTAAAGCCATTATGACACGCCGTAATTTCTTTGCCAAAACCGGGGTGACCGGTCTGGCTGGGTTCCTGGCACAATCCGCAACCGCGGAGGAGCTGAATAGCCAGCAAAACTCAAAGACTAACCCCGAACCGACAAACTCAAGCCAGCAATTCTCACCCGGCGAACCTGGTCGCGATTACACACCGGTGATCACGCCAAACGGAACGGCGCTTCCGTATAAAGTGATCGATGGGGTTAAAATATTTCATTTGATCGCGGAAGAAGTTAACCATGAATTCGCACCGGGACTTCGGGCTCAATGTTGGGGGTTCAATGGTCGAGTCCATGGCCCCACTATCGAAGCGGTCGAAGGAGATGAGCTGCGGATCTATGTAACCAACAAACTACCCGAGAGCACAAGCATCCATTGGCACGGCGTGTTAGTGCCCAACGGGATGGATGGGGTTGGCGGACTTAACCAAAAACCGATCGAGCCGGGCGAAACTTACAAATATGAGTTCCCACTCCGCCAACACGGAACTTACATGTATCACTCGCACACGGACGACATGACCCAGATCGCGCTGGGCATGATGGGAATGTTCATCATTCATCCTCGCCACCCGAGCGGTCCGAGACCCGATCGCGACTTCGTCCTCATGTCGAGTGAATGGAGGATCGATGTCGGTACTAGCCGGCCTGTCCCCACCGAAATGACCGATTTCAATGTTCTCACCTTCAATGGTCGAGCGTTTCCGGGTACTGCGGCTTTAGTGGCTAAATCTGGCGATCGGGTAAAAATCCGGTTCGGCAATCTGAGTCCGATGGAACATCATCCGATTCACTTACACGGATATTATTGGAAGGTCGTAGAAATGGACGGTTTGTCCGTACCGGAGACCGCGCAACAACCGGGAAGCACGGTCCTGGTCGCAGTCGGCCAAACTCGGGCTGTAGAATTCATTGCCGATAATCCCGGCGACTGGGCGATGCATTGCCATATGACCCATCACACGATGAACCAAATGGGGCATAATGCCGCCAATCTAATCGGGGTACGAACGAACGGCCTCGACAAAAAAGTAGGCAAGTTTCTGCAAGGCTATATGACCATGGGCGAAAGCGGAATGGCCGGCATGGGCGAGATGGTGATGCCCGCTCCGCCCAACAGTATTCCGATGCTCGGCGCCCCAGGAAAACATGGCTACATCGATATGGGTGGCATGTTCACGATCCTCAAAGTCCGCGATAACCTGACAACCTATGACAATCCGGGCTGGTACGAGAATCCGCCGGGGACTCTTGCCAGCTTGGCGAGCCAAGATGAAATGCAACGCGATTTGGGTGGGTGAGGGAGAGGTGATTGGTGATTAGTGATTAGTGATCCTTCTTCCGGGTTTAGTGTGGGATTTTAATAAGGCTTCGAGGTGCATTCTTTCCCTTCAAAACCCCTTAGTTACTGGTTCTAGCGGGGTTTTGAAGGGAAAGAATGCGGCCGAGATTGAATTTTGCGTATGATGACATCGCTGAAC
>JAFAHI010000740.1 GCA_019237325.1 Verrucomicrobiota bacterium
TTCGCGAGATTTCTATTAAGGCAGCAGAGCTCCTCGAGCCGATCTTTGAACGACACAATGGCAAGAATGGCCGGCTTTCGATTCAGACCGACCCTCGACTATACCGGGATACCAAGGCAATCGTCGACCAGACGATCGAGTTTTCTCAGCTTGCCCCCAATATCATTGTAAAGATCCCGGTAACCCGGGCCGGTATTCCGGCGATCGAGGAAGCGACTTACCGCGGTGTGAGCATCAACGCCACCGTCAGCTTCACGCTTCCCCAAGCAATTGCAGTTGCCGAAGCCGTTGAACGCGGTCTTAAACGACGGGAGAGCGAAGGAAAAGACATCGCAACCATGGGACCGGTCTGTACGATTATGGTCGGCCGGTTAGACGATTGGTTGAAAGCGGTGGCTGAGAAAGAAAATATCACTACTGATCCCGGATATTTTGAGTGGGCAGGGGTCGCAGTTTTCAAAAAGGCGTACCAGATCTTCCAAAAACGCGGTTACCGGATCCGGCTGCTTTCGGCCGCGTTTCGGAATCACATGCATTGGAGCGAGTTTATCGGCGGCGATGTTGTGATCTCGCCGCCTTACGCATGGCAAGTACGCTATAACGCGAGTGATATCCCCGTCACGGCAAGAATCGACAAGCCGGTCGATCCCAAGATAGTCGATGAGTTATCAAAGAAATTCGTCGATTTCCGCAGAGCGTTCACAGAAGACGGCCTGACGTTGGAAACTTTCGATTCGTTCGGTCCTACGCGCCGCACCTTAAAACAATTTATTGCCGGCTGCTGCGATCTGGGGGCCATCATCCGCGATTTCATGCTGCCGGAATGGTGAAAACAGAAAATCTCACGCAAAGCCGCAAAGACGCCAAGGCAAGGCGGGTAGAAATAAGCGTTAACTTGTTTTCGGAAACTAGCCGGCGATGGCGCGCCGACACGAGGTGTCTTGGCTCCGTAGGAGCTGAATATTTATAGCAATGACCGCAAAAAGATGGCTTAGCTCCGTAGGAGCGCCATCGGTTCGAATTGTTCCCCACCTTGCGTTCTCAATTACATGCCGCTCCTATCGAAGGTGGGCATATTCGTGTTCGCTGCGAGCTATGAAGATCGGGCTCCTACGGCCGACAAATATCTTTCGTGAAGCGGTTCGCTCGTGCTCTTCCAAGGCTTTTGATCACCCGCCGATCAACGGCCCGGGTGATCCTATTTCCTATTCTGACCGCCGGAGTACCGTCAGGCTTGGCGCTTATAGGTGATCGGGATAGTAAAAACCCCGATCACTTCCGGCTTAAACTTCCAGCACCTAACGATCCATTGTCGTGGTTCGTATCTGAGCATGGATTCGTCAGACAAGGCATTAGCTTCGACGATTTTCCCATTTTGCACCGTGGCCCGTAAGTTTCCGTCGGTGCCAAATTGCCGGGCTACTCTCGGGTATTCCGGTGCAGGGTGCGCGAAAGTGACTTTATCCAGCGCGGTTCCGGTTACAACTAACGGGTGCAGCTCTGTCGCAGGCAACGTCATAGCGACGGACTTGAGCGTAACTATCGTCACGATCGCAAAAAGACTGCGCGTGCCCTGAATCTTAATTATTGTTATGAACTCCGTATTTAGAACCAAGTCATTGCGCTTGGTTTCACCGGTTACTTAGGAAGTGGATTAGTTGAGTTTCAGCCTCCAGAGAGTGACGGTGAGGCAGCAGCCTTTCCGCCCGACTCGCGAAGGACGATTTTTGGTGAGGCATTAGAGATCAAATCGGAGTAACATTCTCGCTGCAAGGAGCATACGGTGGCGACAAGCCCAGGCAAACGAGCCTGCCCGGTGTGCGGTACGCTATTGGCGGACGAAAGCGCATTCTGCCCAGTGTGCGCTTTTCAACAGGCTCTCGGGACGCAAACCTATTCGGTTTCGAATAGCTCTTCCGAGCTTCGTTTTGAGCACTACACGGTTCTCCAGGATGCGGAGGGCAAACCGTTTGAGCTCGGGCACGGATCGATGGGCGTGACGTACAAAGCTTTCGATGTCCACCTGCAGCGTCCGGCCGCCCTCAAGGTGATCAATGCGCAGCTCTTAGGCAACGAGTCAGCCCGGGCCCGCTTTGTACGAGAAGCTCGAGCTGCGGCCAGTGTCCGGCACCAAAACGTGGCTACGGTGTTCCATATTGGCGCAAGCGGCGGCAATTACTATTACGCGATGGAGTTAGTCGAAGGTGAAAGCCTGCAAGCGCTCATCCGCCGTTCAGGGCGCTTGGAAACAAATCTGGCCTTGGAAATCCTGGAAGAAGCGGCGGCGGGGTTAGAGGCGATCGAAAAACAGCATCTTGTCCACCGCGACATCAAACCTAGCAACGTCATGGTAAGCTTGCGCGCTGGAAAGCTAGAGAATGTGAAGATTATCGATCTCGGCTTGGCTAAGGGAGTCGCCGAAGAAAATACCCTTTCGACCGTTGGAGTCTTTGTTGGCACGCCCGCCTACGCCAGCCCCGAGCAGTTCGCCGGCATGATAACTGATATCCGCTCTGACCTGTATTCGCTTGGCGTGACACTTTGGGAAACGGTGAGCGGCAAGCTGCCTTTTGTCGGTTCCGGTGCTGAGTTGATGTACCAGCATCAACACACCGAGCCGCCGATTGAAAAACTGAAAAACATTCCGGTCCTGGTTATCGCGTTGCTTGAAGTTCTCTTAGCCAAGGATCCTAATCAACGTTTTCAAAGTCCTGCCCAATTGCAACAGGCGCTGACGAAAGTCAGAGGAGCGATTCACTCCGGATCGCGACCGACACCGAACGAGCTGCGATCGGTTAACCCCGAAATGATCGCGGCCGAACCAAAGAGAAAGCCGATTAAGTTGAGCATTCGGTGGGTCGTAGGTGTCGGCCTATGCGTCGCCGGAGGACTGATGGCCTGGATTTTCTCGTCTGGTCATTTGGAACTATTTAGCCAGCAAGCTACCAAGGCTGGATCTACCGGACGGAGCATCGCTGTCCTTCCCTTCGAGAACATTGGCCCGAATAAAGATGACGCCTACTTTGCGGATGGAGTGCAGGATGAGATCCTGAATAATCTCGCGAAAATTTCTGAACTGAAAGTCATTAGCCGGACTTCCGTCATGCAATATCGAGCAGACACGAAACGCGATCTGCGACAGATCGCGGCCGCCTTAGACGTGGCGAGTGTGCTGGAAGGAACTGTTCGCCGGGATGGAAACCGTGTGCGGGTTAGTACCGAGTTAGTTGATGCCCGTAATGACAATACCATTTGGGCCGATAGTTACGATCGGGATTTGATCGACATCTTTGCTATTCAAAGCGAAATTGCCCAGCAAGTAGCCAGGAAACTTACCGCAGCGCTTTCTCCGGACGAGAAAAATAGGATCGAAGCCAAGCCAACCGACAACCTCCAGGCCTACGACCTCTATCTTCGAGCCAATGAGCTAATCCGAAACGTGCATTCCGTTCTTAGTGGATATGTTGGCCCATCGATGAGGGAGGCGCTCCCATTTTTGGAGAAGGCCGTCCAGCTTGATCCAAAGTTCACGCTTGCCTACTGCGCAATAGCTGACGTGCAGGACCTTTCTTACCGTTTTGACGATCCTACGCCGGAGCGCCGCGCGCTAGGAGATGCCGCGATAAATAGCGCGCTACGTCTAGAACCAAACCTTGCGGAAGTCCGCGGAGCCTACGCACAACATCTATACCTGGTTTATAGCGACTATGAGCGTGCGCGAGCCCAACTGGCGTTTGTCAAGCAGGGCTCCCCCAACAATTCTAAAGCCAGCTTTCTTGAAGCCCTCATCGATCGGCGGCAGGGTAAATGGGAAAAAGCAGTCCAACAGTTTAAAGAGGCGAGTAAAACGGATCCTAGCAATACGATCTTAATGGCAGAGCTCTCCGTTACTCTTTCCGCTACAGGGCAGTTCGCCGCCGCGCAACGGGCATACGATCGGTTGATCGAACTCGTTCCAGACCAACCCAAGCTCAAAATCCGAAAGGCGTACGATGTAGGCTTCAAAAGAGGAGACATTGCACCGCTGCGATCGGCCATCGCAGCGATTCCGGCCTCGATGACCGACGACGACGTACTTTGTTGGGAATTGGTGTTGTCGCTCTGCGATCATGATTGGCAGCGAGCCCGGGAACTAATCGCGAAACTGAACGGCCGTGAGGACCCCGGCTATTTTGCTTGGGGCGACATTTCAGTTCCGATGGGCTGTTACTCCATTTTGCTCGCCCGGTTAGAGGGAAAGCAGCCTGATGAGAACCCAAGCTTTTTTCAGACGCGAGCCGAATTGAATCAGAAAGTTCAGAGGTCACCGGAAAATGCCAGTCTGCTTAGCCAATTGGCGGTAGTTGACGCTCTTCTCAATGACAAAGAAGCTGCCATCGCCGAGGCCAAACGCGCTGTCGAGATATTACCCATCTCTAAGGACGCTGTAAGCGGCCCCGCTTTGTTAATCAATCTCGCTGTGGTCTATGCTTGGACCGACGAGGTAAACCTGGCTTTTCAAACCCTGGGTTCTCTGACGAAAACACCGGCCGGCATTTCTTACGGCGAATTGAAACTCGGACCCTATTTCAACCCGCTAAGAAATGATCCACGCTTTGACAAATTGTTAGTCGAATTAGTACCGCGGGATTGAGCGTGATTCAGTGACTCAGGGCAATTACAGGCAGCAAATATCAGTTCCGCTCGACTAGCTTGAGACTGGGGCTCCGCCTGAGGGGCGGATGACCTAGCCTTCCCGTCAAGTTGGGATTTTCTTCCAACCGCAACAAGATGTGTTCGATGAGGTCGGCGAAGCCGCAGCAGCGAGCCGTCCGGCCGAATAGACGATTGATGTAACGGTCCTTAGGACACCCTCCATTGCAGACTGAAAACCACGGACAATCTAATGCCTGGATGTCCAGGTAATTTTCTCTATTCAGATACTGAATCTTGTCACCCGTTTGCAACGCCTCGAAGTCAGTTGTCCGGATGTTACCCAAGTTGTAAGTTTGGTCGAACATGAATTCGTCGCAATGAAAGACGGAACCATCAGGGTCGATAGCAAAGTATTTTCCAATGCAACCACCGGCCAACACACATAAAGTATGCTGTCCGCCAATCAGCCTTCTCAGGATTGAGTCGAATTCACGGATACACACCTCCGGATCGTCCTCTGCAAGCCAGAGGTCGAAGACGTCCCGCAGGAACCGGGATTGGGTATCCCGGGAGATGTACTCCGCTCGGCCGACGTTGATGGCCGGGTGCTGACATAATAGGTCAAACTTTTTTAGACCATTGTCGACAAAGAAGCGAAAGAGCTCCTTGGCGCCTAGACGAATAGTATCTTCGGTGACAACCGCCAGAACACCAAATTCG